>CALAOV010000154.1 GCA_937889515.1 uncultured Myxococcales bacterium
GGATCGACAGGCGTGGAGGGTCACGGCGGCGCCGCAGGGACCGTCGCGCCGACGGGGACGACCGGGAGCGCCGGGACGGGCGGGACGCCGCCGCCACCGGGCACCGTCCTCTACACGGACACCTTCGAAAGCGACACGGTCGGCGCCATGGCGATCAACTGGATCCAGGGAGACACCGACACCGGTCTCGGCACCTGGTCGGTGGTGAGCGACGGCGGATCCCAGGTCCTGCAGGGGGTCGCGACCGGAAGCGATTTCACTGTTGACATCGGGGGCATGAGCGCCTGGACCGACTACACCTTCCAGGTCGACGTCAAGGTGATATCGGGCTCCGGCTGGGAGGTCGGGGTCTACGGTCGCTTCGCGCTGGGGAGCGGAAAGGGCAATTTCTACGAGGCCTATATGGACGACAGCGGCGGGGTCAAGCTCCGCGTCAAGACGGACACGAGCACCAACGATCTCGGGACCAAGAGCAAGGCGACCACGGCGCCGACACTGAACACGACCTACACCTTCAAGCTCGACATGCACGGCGGGAACATCGCCATCTCCGTCAACGGGGTGGTCCGCGTGATGGCGACTGACCCGACGCCGCTGACGGCGGGTGGCATCGGCGTGATCATCTCGAATGGCACCGCCGAGTTCGACAACGTCGTCGTCACGGAGTAACGATCTTGAACCGACTCGCGATACTCTGAAGCGCCGCCCGGTGAAACCCTTCCTCGACCAAGACTTCCTGCTCGACAGCCCGACCGCGGTCGACCTCTACCATGGCGTCGCCGCGCGCCAGCCGATCGTCGACTACCACTGCCACCTCTCCCCGCAGCAGATCGCCGACGATCACCGCTTCCGGTCGATCGCGGAGATCTGGCTGGAAGGCGATCACTACAAGTGGCGGGCCATGCGCGCCGACGGCGTTCCCGAGCGCCTCATCACCGGCGATGCCTCCGACTGGGAAAAGTTCGAGGCCTGGGCCAAGACGGTCCCCTACACGCTGCGCAACCCGCTCTACCACTGGACGCACCTCGAGCTGCGGTTCCCCTTCGGCGTGCGCGACAAGCTGCTCGGGCCCGCCACCGCGCGCGAGATCTTCGATCACTGCAATCAGCTGCTGGCGGGCGACGGCTTCACGACGCAGGGCCTCCTGCGGCAATTTGACGTGCGGGTGGTCTGCAGCACCGACGATCCGATCGACGATCTGGAGCCCCACCGCCGCCACGCTCGAAAATCGGGTGCCTTCACCAAGCTCCTGCCCACCTGGCGTCCGGACCGCGTCTTGGCGCTGGGCGATCTGCCGGGCTGGAACGGCTGGCTCGACGCGCTCGGCGCGGCGGCCCAGGCGCCGGTCGGGACGCTCACAGAGCTGCGCGACGCGCTGGCGAAACGCCACGAATTCTTTCACGCCAGCGGTTGCCGGGCATCGGACCACGGCCTCGAGCGGATCTACGCGGCGGACTACGGCGAGCGCGAGGTCGCGGCCATCTTTGCCAAGGCCCGGGCGGGCACGCCGCCGGCGCCCGATGAGATCGAGAAGCTGCGCTCCGCGCTGCTGCACGACCTGGCCGTGATGGACCACGCGCGCGGGTGGGTCCAGCAGTTCCATCTGGGCGCGCTGCGCGACACCAGCACGCGCGGTATGCGGGCGCTCGGTCCCAACACCGGCTACGACGCGATCGGCGACTTTCCGCAGGCGCAGGCGCTGGCACGGTTCCTCGATCGCCTGGACGCCGACGGTCAGCTCACCAAGACCATCGTCTACAACCTCCACCCCGGCGACAACGAGGCCTTCACCACCATCATCGGCTGCTTCCAAGACGGGTCGATCCCCGGAAAGATGCAGTTCGGCAGCGGGTGGTGGTTCCTCGATCAGCTGGACGGCATGCGAAAGCAGATCGACGCGCTTTCGAACATGGGCCTGCTTTCGCGGTTCGTGGGGATGCTGACCGATTCGCGGAGCTTCCTGTCGTTTTCGCGCCACGAGTATTTTCGACGGCTGCTCTGCAACGTGCTCGGCGGCGACGTCGAGCGGGGCCTGCTTCCGAACGATCGCACGCTGCTCGGCGGCCTCGTCGAGGACGTCTGCTTCCGCAACGCCCGCGCCTATTTTCAGTTTGACTAAGCCTGGAACCCTGGGAGGGTTCCAGACCTCCCGCGAAGGGGTCGGGCCGGCGAAGCCGTCCCTCCCCCACGCGATCGATCTGTCAGGGCGCGGTCGATAGCGGAGGGGAGGGCGGTAGCGGGTGCTCGGTCACACCGAAGCCGCCGCTCGGCGCGGCCACCTTCAGGCCTGGCGCCTGCACGGCGTGGGGCCCCACGTCCTTGGTCACCGAGACCGGAATCTTCGCGTCGGCCAGATTGTTTTCGCCCACGAGGATCGATTGCGCGTCGGCGCCCCGAACGTTGAGGAAAATGTCGGTACCGGGCGCCGCGAAAGCGCCGTGAACGAACGCGCGCTTGACGTTGGCCAGCTCGACGACCGGGGTAGCCGGATGGGGCGTCAGCGTCCGAACGTCGAAGAGATGGACATCATCGCTGCGGTCGATCATCAGGGACGGGCCGGCGGCGGTGTCGACGCGCACGGCGCTCAGCGAGACGTGGCTGGCGTCCTTGATGCTGAGCCCCTTCTGCGCCACCAGATCCACGTCGGTCAACGTCACGTTTTCGATCCGCGCCTCTTCGAGCCCCAGGATCGCGCCCGCCTCTCCGGCCGAGCCGCTGATCCCCGACAGGTGAATGTTGCGAAAGCGCGGCGTTCGTTCGGAGACCGCCTCCGGGGGCGCGTTGGTGTAGTAGAGGTTCAACGTGATGGCTTCCTCGCGGACGTTCTTCATCACGATGTTCTCGACGCGGACGTCCTCGACCACACCGCCCCGCCCGCGCGTCGATTTGATGCGGATGCCCCGGTCGGTCCCATCGAACACGCAGTTTGAGACGGCGATCTTCTTGATCCCGCCCGAGATCTCGCTGCCCATGGCCACCCCGGAGTGGCCGTGTCCCATGGTGCAGTTGGTGACCGTGATGTTCTCGGCAGCCCGACCGATCCGCCGCCCCTGGCGATCTCGCCCCGACTTGATGGTGATGCAATCGTCGCCGACGCTGATGTGGCAGTCGGCGATGTGGACGTTTCGGCAGGATTCCGGATCGATGCCGTCGGTGTTGGGGGCGTCCAGCGGATTATCGATGGTCACGCCGCGCACGTTGACGTCGTCCGAATAGACCGGATTCACGGTCCAGAAGGGTGAATTTCGGATGGTGAGGTCCTCGATGGCGACGTTGTGGCATTCGATGAGCTGGATGAGCGGCGGCCGCAAGAAACCCATCTCCAGATTCTGCCGGTCGTCGGGCCATTCGAGGTTGGGGTTCATCCGCGAGAATTCCTGGCGCCATTTGTCGGTTCGCCAGACGCCCGTCTTCTGGTGCTCGTCCTTGAGCGCGCGCAGGTACTTCCACCAAGCCGCGCCCTGGCCGTCGATGGTGCCCCGGCCCACGACGGCGATGTTGTCGGCCCGGTCGGCATAGATGAGGGGAGAGAAATTGAAGACCTCCGTTCCCTCCCAGCGCGAGCGGACCATCGGCAGGTAGTCGCCGAAGTCATCGCTGAACTTCAGGATGGTTCCAGCGTCGATGAAGAGGGTGATGTTGCTGGCGAGGTGAATCGGTCCTGTCAGGTAGGTCCCGCCTCCGAGGTAGACCGTGCCGCCGCCGCCCGCCGAGGCCGCCGAGATGGCCTTGCGAATGGCCACGGTGTTCTTGGTCTTTCCGTCGGCAACGGCGCCGTAGGTGCGGACATCGTAGACCGGCGTCTTGGCCGCGCGCGCCGGGGGCGCCGCCGCAACCGCGCCGGCGCCGAGCCAGAGCGTCAGCGACAGGAACGTGAGAACGATTTTCATCTGCACGCAGTTTTATCGTGTAAAGCCCGCATTAAAACAGCTCAGGTGGCGAAGCGCCACGCACCGGGACGCCGACGGGCGAATCCGCCCTCCGCGACGCCGGCGCGCGATCACGCCCCTTGCGCCAAACCCGATCTTGCCCGGCGACGAGGCTAGGGGACGTCGATCATCATGCAGCCGTAGATGATCTGGACCGCGCCCGCGCCCGCCGCTTGCAGCATCGTGCACCACGAGCCGTAGACCTCGACGGCGGTGTCGTTGGTGTCGGTGTACGCCCAACCATCGGCCTTGTTGGGATCGGGCGGAATCTTGATCATGTTGCTTCCCGTCCCGAGATAGACGCCCAGCTTGGTCGGGTCGTTGGGGACCGGCGGCGGCGTCGTGAGCGGGAAGAGGCAGCTCGAGATCTGGCCGGTGATCGAATCGAGAGCCGCCGTGAGGGTGGCCGTGTCGGTCGCCGAGTAGAACTGCGGAGCCAGCGGATTCGTCGCGCCGGCCGGCACCTCACCGCCCGCCATCGCCATCGCGTTGAGCGTCGCCTCTTCGCTGGCCTTTGTGGTGGCGATGCCGATGACGAAGGTGGGGAATCCCGCCGTCTTGGCGTTGGTCACGGCGGTCACGGCATAGTTCCGAGAATCCGTCGAGTTGGTGTCGCCGGACGTGATCGCCGCGCAGGAGGGCTCGCCGTCGGTCGCCAGGACGATGTACTTGGGGTTCGAATCGGGGAGCGACTTGAGATAGGTGACCGCGGCGTTGATCGCGTCCCCGGTCGGGGTGCCGTTGCCGGCATCGGTCGTCGCCGCGATGGCGTCGGTGACCGCCTTGGCGTTCATCGCGGCGACTTGCACGTCGATGGCGCTGGTGACGCTGCTGGCCACGCAGGCCGAGCCCGATCCCTCGGGGAACGACTTCATCCCCCACAGGACCGAGCTGTCGGTGGCCGTGACGACGCTCTTGAGGGTGGGAATCACGACGCTCCACTTGGACGGCGTGCCCGAGGCGCCGATCGGATCTTCCATCGACGCCGAGCGATCGAGGACCAGCAACAGATCGGCGTTCTTCGGGATGGGATTGAACTGGTAGAGGCCGCAGTTGCGATCGGTTCCCCCAGCACCCCCCATGCTCAGGCCGCCGCTCGACCCGGCGCTCCCAGGACCGCTCGAACCGGCGATCCCCGTCGTTCCGCCAGCGCCGGTGCCGGTCGTGGCGGCATTCCCGCCCTGTCCGCTATTGCCGGCCTCGCCGGCGCCACCAGGTGCCTTCGTGCCGGCGCAGCCCAAAGAGGCGCCTGCGAAGGGAAGCGCGACCAACAACGGAACCAATGCGTGTAGTTTTGTCAGGGAAGACTCCAACGAGGCCGCGCCAGCACCCCCAGGCAACCGGCGCGGCCTCGCCAAACCTTTGATGTGCCGCCCGCGCATTGCGGGCAGACAATTGTGGTGAACGGGTCCTGGCAGCTAAGTGTCCTCACCCGCCGCACACAGCTCAGGCCGCTTCCCCGGTGCGGGCGAGAGGCATAAAGAGTCATGATTACAGGGCCGTATCCGAAAGTTCGTCGGGGCGGTGCGCTGTCACGAGCCCCTTGCGGACACTGGTGTGTTAGGCGTAAAGGCAAGAGTGATCATGTCGACTCCCCCGTTCAGCCGCCTCAGCGGCCGTTATCGCTGGTTGATCTGCGGATTGCTATTCATTGCAACGACGATCAACTACATGGACCGACAGATACTGTCGCTCCTCAAACCCATCCTCGACGACCAGCTGCATTGGACCAACGAGCAGTTCGGCCAGGTCAATGCGGCGTTTCAGGCGGCCTACGCGGTCGGTCTGATGTTGTTCGGGGCCGTGATCGACCGGGTCGGGGTGCGGGTGGGCTACGCGATCTCGATCGCCGCCTGGAGCCTGGCTGCCGTCGGACACGCGGGCGTCGCCTCGGTGGCGGGCTTCATGATGGCGCGGGTGGCGCTGGGCCTGGGCGAAGGCGGAAACTTTCCTTCGTCGATCAAGGCGGTGGCGACCTGGTTTCCGAAGAAAGAGCGGGCGCTGGCCACGACATTGTTCAATTCGGGCGCCAACGTGGGCGCAATCATTGCCCCGGCCATCATTCCCTGGATTGCGTTTGCCTGGGGGTGGCAATTTGCGTTCATTGGAATGGGTGTGGCGGGGCTCCTGTGGTTGCTTCTCTGGTTGCCGCTCTACGACGTGCCTCAGAAGGTGCCCCGCGTGACCCAGGACGAGCTGGCGCACATCCGAGGCGATGCCGATGCCATCGCGCAGGATGCGGCATCTACCCGGGCGGGGTGGATGGAGCTGCTCCGGTACCGTCAGACCTGGTCGTTCATTATGGCCAAGCTGATGACCGACCCGGTGTGGTGGTTCTTCCTCATCTGGTTGCCCGACTACTTCAAGAAGACCCGCCACCTCGACCTGAAGAAGAGCTGGGTCCACCTGGTGACGATCTACGCCATCATCACGGTCCTCTCCATCGCGGGCGGCTGGCTGACCGGGTATCTCGCCCGCCGCGGAAACAACGTCAGCCGCGCCCGAAAGACGACGATGCTGATCTTTGCCGTGTGCGTCGTCCCGATCCTGTTCGCCACCCGCGTGAGCCCGTGGGGCGCCGTGGTCTTGATCGGGATCGCGGGGGCGGCCCACCAGGCATGGTCGGCGAATCTGTTCACCACCGTCTCGGACATGTTCCCAAAGCGCGCCGTCGGTTCGGTGGTGGGGATAGGTGGCATGGCCGGCTCGGTGGGCGGCATCATTTTCCCGCTCTACGCGGGCAAGCTGCTGGACCGCTTTTCCGTCGCGGGCGATGTGACGTCCGGCTATGCCATCTTGTTTGCTATCTGCGGGTTCGCCTATCTGGTCGCCTTCGCCGTCAACCACTTGCTGGCGCCGCGGTTTGAGCCGTTTGCTCTGACCAGCGAACACTCTTAACCTGGGGTGCAGTGAAGGCGGTCTCGCGTCAATGGACGGCCTCGAGGGCGGTGCTGGCCGCAGGGCTCGGTGCGCTCTGCGCTCTCTGGGGCTCGGGCTGCTTGACGCCCGTCGGGTATACCCGGGGCTCGCCCGACGGCGGAACCGGCCAGGCGGGCACCACGGGTAAGGCGGGCACGAGCGGCAGCGGCGCCGCTGGCACGACCGGCGCCGCCGGCACGACCGGGATCACGGGCGCCGCGGGTACCACCGGAAGAGGGGGCACCACCGGCGCCGCCGGCACCACGGGCGCTGCCGGTACCACCGGCGCGGCCGGGAGAGGGGGCACGACCGGCGCCGCGGGGACGACCGGTGCCGCCGGTACGAGCGGCGCCGCCGGCACCGCGGGCGCGGCCGGCACGACGGGCACGGGCGCGACCTCGGGGACCGTGCTTTTCTCGGACGACTTCGAGACCGGAAACGGCGCCAGCTGGGCCACGAACGCCGCCGCGGGGGGCACCGCGACCGTCGGCACCGACGCCGGCAGTCACGTCTACGAGCTCAGCAGCACGATGAGCAAGGTGTTTCTCTCGGCCAACGGAAACTCGGCCTGGACCGATCAGGTACTCCAGGCGCAGATCAAGATTCTGTCGTTCACCGGCAGCAGCTCATCGTACTTCGCGGGCCTGTGCGGCCGGCTGGCCTCCGGCGCGAGCGAGTACTTCTGCGTGGCCCTGCGGAGCGACGGCAAGCTCTCGATCCGCGACGCGAGCGGCGCGATCGGAACTCCCGGCTCCGTCAGTTCCAACATCACGACCGGCGTCTGGTACACGGTCAAGCTGGAGATCATCGGGACGACCATCAACGCCTACCTGAACGGCGCGCTGGTCGATACGGCCGTTGCCTCGATTCCGGCCGGCGGGATCGGGCTGGCCGTCGAGAACGCCGACGCCGAATTCGACAATGTGACCGTCACCGCGCCGTAGTCGCGCCGTGGTCGCGGTCGGGTGCGGTCTATTTCGCGCGGGCGCGCGCGGCCTTCACCGCGGCCACCAGCGCACGGGCGCGCTCCGTGACGACGCCGTCGTCTCCGGCGGCGAGCGCGGCAGTATCCACCAGCTCCGACCCGACCCCCAGCGCCGCCGCGCCGGCCGCCAGGTAGTCGGCGGCGTTCTCGGCGTTGACCCCCCCCGTCGGCAAGAGCTTCACCTCGGGCAGCGGGCCGCGCAACGCCCGCAGATATTTCGGACCGCCCACCGCCCCGCAGGGGAAGATCTTCACCATTTCGGCGCCGCTCTTCCAGGCGGCGATCACCTCGGTCGGCGTGAGCGCGCCCGGCATCATGGGTACGCCGCGAGCGTGGGCCGCGGCGACCGTGCCCAGGTCCAGGCCGGGGCTCACCACGAAGGCCGCGCCCGCGTCGACGCAAACGTGCGCCGCTTCGGCGTCGAGCACCGTTCCGGCGCCAACCACCGCGCGATCCCCGAGCTTCGCCACCAGCGCCCGGATGACCGCGGGCGCGTCGGGAACGGTCATCGTGATCTCGAAGATCGAAATGCCCCCCGCCAGCACGGCCTCCGCGGCGCGCAGCGCCAGCTCGGGGGTCGGCGCGCGGATCACGGGGACGATCCCCACCGCTTCGATGCGCCGGCAGACCTCGGCGCGGCTGGGCGCGGCGCCCGCGCCGCTCATCGGTCGATCCGAGCGTTTGGCCCCTGCATCGCGCGCAGGACCTCCGGCAGGGTCGCCATGGTGGTGTCGCCCGGTGTCGACATGGCGAGCGCGCCGTGGGCGACGCCGCAGGCCAGCGCCCAGGCGGCGTCCTTTTCGGCGAGCATCCCATAGATGAACCCCGAGGCGAACGAATCGCCGCCCCCGACGCGATCGAGGATGTCGATCTCCTGCTGTTCGATCTCGTGGAACGTCCCGCCGTGGTAGCAGATCGCACCCCAGCCGTTGGCCGAGGCCGAGCGCGCGGTCCGCAAGGTCGTCGCCACGGTGGTGAGGTTGGGATAGGCGGCCACCACCGCGGCGATCATCTCGCGCACCGCGCCCGACGGCAGCGATCGATATTGCCCGTCGCCACCGGGTAGCGGGAAGCCCAGCGCCGCCGAAAAGTCCTCTTCGTTGCCGAACAGAACGTCCACCAGCGGCATGAGCTGCCGGTTGACCTCACGCGCCCGGGCCTGGCCGCCGATCGATCGCCAGAGCGAGTCGCGGTAGTTGAGATCGTACGAGACGCGCGTGCCGTGGCGGCGCGCCGACTCCATCGCGGCGCGCGCGACGGCGGGCGTCCCGGCCGACAGCGCGCAGAAGACGCCGCCCGTGTGCAGCCAGCGGGTGCCCAAGTCGGTGCCGGGCCCCCCCAGCAGCCGATCCCAATCGACGTCCTCGGGCCGCATCTGGGCCACCGCCGTGTGGCCGCGATCGGAGCAGCCGACGGCGCCGCGCGGCCCGAACCCGCGCTCGGTGAAGTTGAGCCCGTTGCGCACCGTCCGCCCGACGCCGTCGTACGGCACCCAGCGCAGCTGCGACAGATCGACGCCCCCCTGCAGCATCAGGTCCTCGAGCAAGCGCCCGATCGGGTTGTCGGCGAGCGCGGTGACGATCGCGGTGCGCAGACCGAAGCAGCGGCGCAGCCCGCGCGCGACGTTGTACTCGCCGCCCCCCTCCCAGGCCTGGAAGCCGCGGGCGGTGTGGATTCGGCCCTCGCCTGGGTCGAGTCGCAGCATGACCTCGCCCAGGCTCACCTGGTCGAATCGGCAGGCGGAGGCGGGCTTGATGACGGGCTTGATGGGGGCGGTCATCGTTCGAGGCAATCGTATCCCAGGCTCGGCCCCCAGGCGCGACCGATTGCGGCGCCGCTCGGGATTCGAGGTCCGGTCCAGCCGCGACCAGCGCCGTGAGCCTTCGCCAGAAGGTGCGGACACCCAATTCTCACAAGATCTCACCAGTCGACTCAACAACAGCGAGGGGTATCGATGACTAACCGGATTCTGCCGTGTCTTGGAACTGTGGCTGTCGTGTCGCAGCTCTTCATTTTTGTAGGCTGTGGCGGTAGCAATGAGATCGGAAGAGCGTCGTGTAGGGAAAGAGTGTAGATCTCGGTGG
>CALAOV010000155.1 GCA_937889515.1 uncultured Myxococcales bacterium
TGTTTGCGAAACTCACTGGCCCGCTGACCGCGCCGAGTGGCAGACGTGTTCGCCGTCCGTAGGATCTCGTGGCCACGTGAAGCTGCCCATTCACGCGGCCACCGAGGACCATCGACTCGGGGTCTGCATCTGGGAAGGCAAATCCCTCGACGCCGTGCGCGAGCTCGTCGAAGCCGTGGTCGGGCCCTACAGCAAAAATGAATACTTCGAGATGCACGTCGACGGACTGACCCCGCAACTCGGGAAGTAATCGACCGCGCGCAGTACGTCAACCGCGTCACCACTGTGGTGGCGTGCCGGCGCCAGGTCCACGAAACGCGGCTCGTGCCGCAACGCCAGGACTGTGCTGCGCTCGAATGAGACGATTGCCGGAGATCCGCGGGGAGCCATCGGCAACGATTGGTTCGTTCGGTTGCGAAGTCCAACGTGGCCCCGCCCGCTCAAAGAGTGCCGGCGGCCTTCTCCTCAAACGACTGGCGCTTCAACTACCCGCAGTGGCGGCTTTGGCTCTGGAATGCCCCTCGGCGGCCCTTGATTGGTCGGGGGGAAGGTGCGCATGGGGATGTTCCCCGTGTTCGTAAATCGCCTTGGCCGAGCCGACGATATGCCGATCGGGCGCGCTGACGATGTCGGTGTCCTTACCCTCGTAGGCAATGCTGTGCAGGATGTACTTGATCGCATTGAGACGCGCGCGCTTCTTGTCATCGGAGCGCACGATCGTCCACGGCGCATCCGCGGTGTCCGTATAAAAAAGCATGGCCTCCTTGGCCTTGGTGTACGAATCCCATCGGCCGAGGGATTCCACGTCCATCGGGCTGAGTTTCCATTGTTTGAGGGGATCTTTCGCTCGACCGAGAAAACGCCGCAGCTGTTCCTCGCGGCTCACAGAAAACCAGAACTTATAGAGGTGAATTCCGCTGCGCACCATCATGCGTTCAAATTCCGGCGTCTGGCGCATGAATTCCAGATACTCGTGCGGGGTACAAAATCCCATCACATGTTCGACGCCTCCGCGGTTGTACCAGGACCGGTCAAAGAAGACGATTTCACCTTTGGTTGGGAGCTTTTCGATATAGCGCTGGAAATACCACTGCCCACGCTCCGTGTCCGACGGTTTGGCGAGGGCCACGACCTTCGCCGCGCGAGGATTTAGGTTCTCCGTGAACCGCTGGATCGTTCCTCCCTTGCCCGCGGCGTCGCGCCCTTCAAATAGCAGGACGATGCGTTCGCCAACCTTCTGGACCCAAGTCTGCATCTTTACTAGTTCGATTTGCAGCAGCTCCATCTCTTCCAGATAATCCGCGGTCTTCATCTGTATCGGATAGGGATACGTGGAGCTAATGATCTGTTTCTTGCTTCTTGCGTCCTTTACCTTGGCGACCAGTTCCTGGGGAATGGCCGTGCGCACCTGTTCGTTGATCAGCTGGATCATGGGGAAAGATCCCGCGGTAGCCTTGTTCGAATCTTTCTTCTTCTTCAGCTTCTGTTTCAGCTGCTTTTTCTCGGTCTTCTGCAGGGCTTTCAATCTTTTCTTTTCCGGCTTCACCGCCGCTTTTTGGAGGGCGACGTGTTCTTTGGGAACGCTGGTTCGCGCGTGTTCGTCGATTCGTTCGACCAGCGCGATCGGTTTGACTTGTTCTTGCGGCATGATCCCAATCTCCCCTCGCGACGGAAGTGTCGAAACCCTCACCTACGCACCATTAGCATTTCAGCCCGATGACAAAGGCCTCTGTTTTCATGCCGGCCAAGAATTTACGGTAAAGAAACGAGCGCGAAATCACATGCAAGATCACCATCCGCCTGCTGGAATGGTCGAGGCTGATCTTCCGCCGGCTATGACGCGTTCATCGCTTCGTGCGGACCGTCATCCTCCGCGTGAGTCGAGGGTCATTGCGTCCAGGTCGGCGCTGAGCAAGCAGCTCTCTTCCGTCTTGAGGTCGACGAGGATGGTGTCCGCAAGGGTGCGGATGCTCTGGACCAGGCGGGCAGGCGAGAGGCCCCCGGCCGGTTCCAGCGCCGAGATCGCCGATGCGAGAATGGCCCGTTGCCTTTCGTGGCCCTCGACCAGTTGTGCCTCCAGGACGGCTCCCCACCCGATGACGTCGCGCAAAGCCGTCGGGAGGATTCGTTCCTCGAAGTCCATGTGCTCTTCGAACGCCTCGTAGAGCTCCCGCACGTGGGCGCGCAGCGGCTCGACGTCACGGTCGGACTTCGTGGCGCCGTCCGCGAAATGAATTGTCTCGGTAACCAGCCCACGCAGCTCGTCGTGGCATGAAAGGATGGCAGCCCGGGCGTCGCTCGATGACAGCGGTTCCTTTGTCGTCGTCCTCATCTCCCCACCTCCCTCCAGCCGATCTTGGCAAGAGTCGGGGCGACATGTCAGCGCTGGATCCCGCCGTTTACGCAAGTTCTACGGGCGCGAAACGGTCCCTTGACCGACGTGCGACCGATCCCGGGTCTCGGCCGCAACCTGTCCGCGGCCCACTCCGCCGAGATCCTAAGTCTGGCGCGTCTACCAGTTCCGCCATCCTCGCGTAGAACCACGATACTTTAGCCGCTCGGTGGTCGACGTCACCGGGATCCAGGTCCAAGGGCGCCGACGACCACGCCCTGGACACTCGTGGGCGGCGGCGTCCGGCCGTCCTCCTTCATAACGTCGAGAATCAACCCCGCGGCCACCTCGGCCCCGTGCGCCGCCCTCTCTGCCGTCGCTCCGTGTGTGAGGCACCCCGGCAGCGCTGGGACCCGGGCGATGAATGCCTGATCCTCTTCGCTCCACTCCACTCCACCAGGATTCGATACCGGAACGTTTCCTTCTTCATGACTTCACCTCCAGCTCGTATACGGTACCTGGCGCAAGGGCTCGTGACAGGCCGAGCGAACGATCCCCACGAGGTTGGCCTCTACGCGTACGATCGGGACCGCAACCGCGTCGCCAACTCCTGGTGAGCATCTCGACCGAACCCCATGTCCATCAACTGGTACCCCGGCCACATGGTCACCGCTCGGTCGAAGGCCGCCGAGACCATGCGCAAGACCGATCTCGTCATCGAGGTGCTCGACGCGCGGGCTCCGCACGCCAGTTGCAATCCCGTGTTCGAGCGCTTGCGCCTCGCCGGCCAGCGTCCCGCGCTCAAGCTGCTGAACAAATCGGACGCAGCCGATCCGGAGCAGACCCGATACTGGCTGCAGCACTACAACCGTCAGCCCGGCGTCGAGGCGATTGCCCTCTGCGCGAAGAAGCCGAGCGAGCTGCCGCGCGTCCTCGCCGCTTGTCGAACGCTGCGTCCCGATCGCGGCGCCGCCGACAAGCCGCTGCGGATGATGATTCTCGGCATTCCCAACGTGGGCAAGTCGACCTTGATGAACGCGATCCTCAAGCGCCACGTCGCGCACGTCGGTGACGAGCCGGCGATCACCAAGGTTCAGATGTTCCACCGCCTCGGCCCCGGCATGAGCCTGGTCGACACGCCGGGGATGCTGTGGCCGGGGATGGCGCAAGAAACCGCGTCCAAGCTGGCCGCGCTCCACAGCATCGGTCGCGCGGCTTACGACGACGAAGACGTCGCGCTGACGCTGGGGCGGTACCTGCTCCGGCACTATCCGGAGCTGCTCGCGCGACGGTTCGGCGTGCTCCCCCGCCCCTGCGACGAGCACACGCTGCTGGGGCTCATCGCCGCGGGGCGCTCTCTGGCGAAGAAGCCCGGGGGCGGACAGGACGTCGCCCGGGCTTCGGTCGCGTTGCTCAACGACTTTCGCACCGGCGCGATCGGCCGAATCACCCTCGAAACCGTCGACGAGTTGGCGGCCCCCGCCTGACGCGCGGTACCTTGATGGGGTGGCCATCGGGTTCTTTTCGGCGGCCTGCACCAGTTTCGCGCTCCGTGGCCCTTTGTTCTAGGCGGGTTTCGCTCGGCAAGACCCCCAAGAAGGAGCGTTCGATGAAATTCTCACTGTCGGCCTCGCTGGCCCTCCTGACCACCCTCCTCGCGGTCGGGCGCGCCCGCGCGACCGATTACTACGTGGCCACGACCGGCAGCGATTCGAATGCCGGCACCATGGCGGCGCCCTTCGCCACCCTGCAAAAGGGGGTGAGCACCGCGGCCGCGGGCGACACGGTCTGGATCCGGGGCGGGACCTACAACATCACGACGCCCGCCACCACCGGCGCCGGCATCAACTTCACGAAGAGCGGGACGGCGACCGGCCCGATCAACTACTTCGCCTACCAGAGCGAGATCCCGGTCTTCGACTTCACGAACATGACCATCTCGACCACCGGCTACACGCACGGGTTCGTCATCAACGCGAGCTACCTGCACTTCAAGGGGCTCGAGATCCGCTATGTCCCGATGAACACCTTTTCCAACAACGGCGTGGCGGTGACCGGCGGCGGCAACGACACCTTCGAGTCGCTGAACATGCACCACAACAGCGGCAACGGAATCTTCATCGGCAGCAAGAACGCCGGGGGCCATCTGATCCTCAATTGCGACGCGCACGACAACTACGACGCGACGTCGTCGCAGGGCCAGGGACAGAACGCCGACGGCTTCGGCGTCCACTACCAGACGACGGGCGCCACCACGATCATCCGGGGCTGCCGATCGTGGTGGAACTCCGACGACGGCTACGATCTGATCAACCAGGAGGTTCCCGTCACCGTCGAGAATTCCTGGGCGTTCGGCAACGGGTACGCCATGTACGGCACCTTCAACCCGGCCGACGGCAATGGGAACGGCTTCAAGATGGGGAGCAGCGCCACCGGCATCCGGCACCTGGTCCAGAACAACGTGGCCTGGAAGAACAAGGCGAACGGGTTCTATGCCAACCATTCCTCGGGCGGGAACACTTGGTACAACAACACGTCGTTCATGAACGGGACCAACTACAACATGCTGGCGAGCCCCGCCAACACGCCGGGCACGACCATCATCCTGACCGGAACGTTGGTGCACATCATGCGGAACAACATTGGCTACCCCAACAAGAACACCAACATGGGCGGCGTCGACACCATGTTCAACACCTGGGATCTGAACATCACGCCGGCGGCCAAAGACTTCGCCAGCATCACCGACCCGAGCGTCTCCATGACCGGCGTGGGCGTCGAATCCTCGGGGGCGCTCGGACCTCGCGCGGCCGACGGCACCATGCCGGCCGTGGATTTTCTGAAGCTGGCCGCGGGCAGCGCGATGATCGACAAGGGGACGGACGTGGGTCTTCCGTTCGTGGGCGCCGCCCCGGATCTCGGCGCTTATGAATACGGCGCGGCCGGGACCACCGGGACCGGTGGCGCGAGCGGCGGGACGGGAAGCGGGGGAACCACCGGGGCCGGAGGGACCACCACGGCGGGCACGGGCGGCGTCGGGACCGGCGGCTCGGGCGGGACGGCGGGCTCGGCGGGTCGCGCGGGAACGAGCGGCGCGGCGGGCAATGGCGGCGATGGCACTGGGGGCGCTACGGCGTCGGGCACCGGGGGAACGGCGACGACCGGAACCGGTGGCTCGAGCCCGACGGGCGGCGCCGGCGCCGGCGCGGGACAAGGTGGCGCCAACGTGACCCCGCCGGCCACATCGGGCGGCTGTTCGTGCGCGATCGACGGCCCCTCCGGGAGCGCTTCGGTCGGGTCTGCCCTGGCTATGATGGGCGTGCTGTCGTCCCTGCTCCTCGCCCGGCGACGGCGGCGGGTGACCGCTCCAGGGTAGCGGCTCGAGTCTCAGGCGGCCGGCCCGGGCGGATCCGGCGATTTTGGCACGGTAAAGAAGAAGGACGCCCCCCTCACGTCGAACTCCGGCCCTCAGATCCCAGCGGCGCGAGCTCGCCGCGCGGGCTTCGCTTGGGGCGTCACGCCGGTCCAGAGTGCCACGTCGCGCGCGATCAGATCGACGATGAAATCCATGACGGCCCGCACCCTCGCGACGCGCGCGAGGTCGGGGTGGACGACCAGGAAGACCTCCCGCACCCCGAGCACCCGTGGCGTCAGCCTCCGGAGAACGGGCGTGGCCTCGGCCAGGATACATGGGAGGGCCGTGATGCCCATCCCGCAGATGGCGGCGTTGAAAACGGCGACGATGCTGTTTCCGCGCATGACGACGTTGGTCCCCTCCGCGTGCTCCGTCATCCACAGCGCGCCGGGCGTTTGACTGAGGCTGCCGTCAAAAACGACGACGTCATGCCCGCTCAGGTCTTCCGGGGCGAGCGGCGTGCCCTTCTCATCAACGTAGTCCTGCGAGGCATAGAGCGACCAGCCGGCGCCCGTCAACTTCCGCGCCACCAGGTCGGGTTCGGTCACGGGCCGCGCGCGGACCGCCAGGTCGGCCTCGCCGCGCAGGAGATCGGAGGCGTGGTTCCCGCTCAAGATCTCGACGACCAGCCCGGGGTGACGCTCACGCATGGCCACGAAGCGCTTGACGAAGTAGCCGCTGAGCGCTTCCGAGGTGGAAACCCGCACCGTCCCTTCGATGCGGCCGTCGTCACCCGACACCCGCCGCTCGATCGCCTCGACGCTCGTGGCGACCTCCTCTGCGAGGGGGAGCATCTCGCGGCCGGCGGCCGTCGCGGCCAGACCGTCGGGCCCCCGGATGAACAGCCGCGCGCCGAGCGCGGTCTCTAACGCCGAGAGCCTCCGTCCCACCGTCGTGTGCTCGACACCGAGGTCCCGGGCGGCGCCGGCGAGGGTCTTCGCCCGCGAAATCGCCAAGAAATAGCGGAGATCGTTCCAGTCGAGCACCCGTGCAGAATCGCACGGCCGGTGTGCTGCTTCAATCATTCCCCCCGGCGAATGCCGCCGCCATAGTGCCTCTCGTGGCTGCGGGCCACAACGAAGACCACGAAACGGACAAGGAGAACACCATGAACGCACTCGACATCGTAATGAAGCTGGACAAGGAGATCTCGGGCGGTGAGCTGGGCAAGGCGGCCGCCTACCTGGCGGAGGACTTTCGATTCGCGGGCGTCACCCCCCAACCGCTGAACAAGGACGAAGCCCTCGGGGTCTGGGCGACGCTCCGGGCCGGGTTGCCGGACTTCAACCACAACATGAGGAACCTGCGAGAGGCCGGCAACATCGTCTACGCCACCGTCGAGGTCACGGGGACTCACACCGGCACCCTCTCGATCCCGAAGGGACCGACGCTGCCCGCGACGGCGCGAAAATGGCGCAACCCGCTGGAGCGGATCGCGATCACCGTGCGCGACGGCAAAGCCACCGAATGGGCTGTCGAATCCGTTCCCGGAGGCGGGCTGGCCGGTCTCCTCGGTCAGATCGCCTAGCGGCGCGGCCTACGAGGCCGCCGCAGCCATTGGTTTGGCGGCCTCACCCTCAGCCGCCGCCGCAGCTGCGGCGGCCATCTTCCGCATGACGGCCCGGTGGATCGGGTACATGAGCGCAACCACCAGCGTCATCGCCCCCATCACGACGTAGCCCAGCAGATCGTAGTGCAGCAATCGACCGTCCGGCGCCTGCACGACGATCAACCCCGCCAGCGACGACGCGACGCCGCCCGAGAATTGCTGCAACGACGAGTTCACGGACATGAAGGCGCCGCGGTCCTGCATGTCGGGCACCGCGGAGATGAGCGCGCTGGCCGAGATCATCCGGCAGGTGACGGCCACGAACAACACGGCGTTGATGGCGATGACCATCGACAAGGGGGTCGTGCCCAGGTGGCAATACACGCCGACGATCGCCGCGCCGCCCACCGACCCGATGCAGAAGACCTGATACTTGCCGATGGTGTCGCTCAGCTTCCCCAGCAGCGGCCCGGCGACGAAGGTGACGGCGCCCGTGATCATGTAGACCCAGGGGAGCTTCTGCAGCGAGATACCGAGGTTGTTGACCGTGAAGGTGCTGCCGAAGGGCATCAGCATGAAGCCGCCCGTGGCCAGCAGCATCGTCGCCGCGAACGTCCGCAGATAGCGGCCCTGGCTGACAGTCGTCACCAGATGCTGGAAGGGATTGCCGGGCTTGCCCCGCGCCGGCACCTTCAGATGCTCGACGATGGGTTCCAGGCGCAGCGCGATCACCACCCCGACGGCGGCGCTCACCACGAAGATCATGAGGAAGGGAGCGTGCCAACCCCAGCGGTTCGACAGAAAGACACCGAGAGGGATGCCCATCACCTGGCTGGCGGCGAAGGCGGTCTGCACCGTCCCCATCACCCGACCGCGGACCTGCAGCGGGAACAGATCGGCGATGATCGCCATGCTGATCGAGCCGATGACGCCGCCGAAGACGCCCGTCACGATGCGGGCGCCCAGCAGGAACCCGTAGCTTCCGGCCACCCCGCAGAGCAGCGTGCCCAGCAGGAAGCCGCAATAGAAGAACAGCAGCAGCTTCTTCCGATCGAACTTGTCGGCGAATCCCGCCGCGAGGAGGCCGGAGGTGCCGGCGCTGAAGGCGTACGCCGAGACGACCAGCCCGAACTGCCGGGTGGTGATATGCATGTCCCGCAGCAGCAGCGCGCCGAGCGGTCCGATGATCATGAAGTCGAGGATGATCGTGAACTGCAGGAAGGCCAGAACGGCGATCACGAACTTCTGGTAGCGGGTAAAGACGGAGGGCATATCGGGACCGAAAGGGTAATCGGCGGCCGGCGGCGCGGCCAGATTTTTGGGTCTGAGGCGGCCTCATTGCCTCGGCCGGGACACCAGCAGCAACAGGGCCACGCAGAAGAGCGCGAGGGCCGTCACTGCGATCGCGATGGGAAGCAACGCGCTCAGCGCGCGGCCGCCATTCCAGGTGTCGGGCTCCAAGACCGACCTTCGGGGGTCGCCCGGCCGGTACCAGACCGTGACGGCCGATCCCGCCGGATATCTGGCTACGGCCGCCTCGGCCTCGGAGCGGCTGTAGCTCGATCGGAAGCTCACCCGGTCCCCCTCGAACGTGGTTCCCCCGACGGAGTAGCGGTAGTCGATCGTCGGCCAGTACGACTTGCCACTCCGGGGGGACGAGGACCACCTGTCCCGGCCGTCGAGCACGACCCCGCGTACCCGCGGCCAAGTCGAGCTCTCGTACGAGAGCCGTCTCAGCTCCAGCCGTTGCGCGATCGGGTGCACCAGGACCGCGCACAGGCCCACGAGGGCCACCGCGATGAACACCATCGCCGACCGGTCCCTGGCGATCCCGCGCAGCGTGGGCCGGCGTCCGTCCGCCGCCCCCGCCATGACATAACTCAACCGCCTTCGGATCATTCCGCGGGTCTCCGCCTTCCGACTTTCCCGACCTACCCCACCCCGAAGTCGGCCGACGAGCGCGGTCCTCAGATGCCGGTCACGGCGTACCGGTCGGGGGTGCGGCGGTGTTCGGGCGCGAAGAAGGCGCCCCGGTGGTATCCGACGCGCTCGATCCGGGGACGCCGCTGCTGCTGTCGTTCTTCCGCTTGTGCTTGCGGGTTGCAGAGCCCGACTTCGATGAGCCGACGCTGGTCGATCCCGTCGCGGGATCTTTGGCGCCCGACCCAGTGTTCCCCGAGTCGAAGATCAATGGATCGGTCTTCCCCCGCCCACTGTTTCCGGTGCCCCCGTTCCCCGGACCGGGATTGGTGTTGCCGGGTCGGTCGGTGCCGGGAGCCGGTGTGCCTGGTCCAGTATTGCCAGGGCCCGGCGCTCCGGGAGAACCGTTTCCCGGAGCCGTATTTCCGGGACCCGTATTTCCGGGAGCTGTACCTCCAGGCAGGGTTGCGGGCCCGGGGTTTCCCGGGCTGGGGTTGCCAGGGCCGCTGTTACCCGGACCCATGCTGCCGGGCGCGGACATTTGAGCGAGTAATACAAAGATTGGAAGCGGGAGCATGGGGCCCTCCTGGGCGGCGTTCTGACCTCTCGGTCGTTGTCCGCTCGTGCAACGCAAGAACAGAACCAATGTCCGCGACCCCGCAACCGCCACCTTCATTGCTCACGGCACAGCTACCGTGCGTGGCGAATGCCTGCCGTTCGTAACCAGCAGAACACCCGAAGTTACGCGTCGGAATCGCGGGCCAAATGGCTGAGGACGAGCTTGACGCCGTCGGGTCCCTGCACACCTTCTGAGGGAGATGTCGACACAACGAATTGTCTCTTCGATCGCTGGGTTGAGCTTGGTCGCGCTGCTGTTCGCAATCTACGGCTTGCACGCGGGGGTAACCGCCGCGGCAGCACCTGCGCCCATGGCCGCCACCTCGACTACGCTCCCCACGGGCCGCATCTCCGCCGAACCGAACACCCGTTTGCCCGCGCCCGGAACCCCGCCGCAGCCGTCCCCTCTTGCCCCGCCCCCACCGCCGATGGCAGAACGCGCGGCTGCAGCCGATCGCGGGGCCGCTGCCCTGACCTCGTCGGCGCGCTTGGCGATCACCGCCGCCGTGGTGGCTCCCCCGCCTGCGCCCCCGCGGTCGTCCGACGTGGTCGACGACAGCCAGCCGATCACCGAGTCGGTCTTCGACAAGGAAGACCTGACCGATCATCACCCGGTCGATTCGGATGGCCCGATCACCGAGTCGGCCTTCGACAAGGAAGACCTCGTCGATCATCACCCCGTTCCCTAGTCGGTCTCTGGATCCTCCTCGGTCTCCTCCTCGACCTCGGGATCGTGGATCAATCCCGCCACCGGCCGCGGCAGCGGCTCGCGCGAAGCATCGGCAGGGTTCGAAGCATCCGTCCCTTCAGCAAACTCGGCGGCGCCGGTAGACTCCACGAAGGGCCCGCCGATCTCCTCCGGGACCAGTCCGTCCAGGGCCTCGTCGTCCGCCTCGTCATTCTGGGTCGCGCCCTGAATGAAGCCTTCGGCCAGATTCTCCGCCAGGTCGTCGCTCGTCCGAGCCGGTCCGCCTTCGGGATCGGGAATGAATGCGTTTCCGTCGTCCGAGCGTGGCTGATTTCGCTTGGCCTTCATCACCTGTTTTTGATTTTTCATACTCTGCCTCCCGCCGCCCAACCTAAGCACGAATCGGCCACCGCAAGACCGGTGCCCCACCATCCGACGGCTTGAGCCGTCACCGGGCTCGGCGTACCCTCCGCCGATGAAAACGATAGCCCTAGCATTCCTTGGCCTCGCAACGCTCGGCATTGCCGTCGGCTGCGGAAGCAGCAAATGTGCGGTCGATTGCGCACCCGGCTACACGCCGGTTCTGAACGCCTGCACCTGCGTTCCCGTGGACGGTGGCGCGGGCGGAGCGGCC
>CALAOV010000156.1 GCA_937889515.1 uncultured Myxococcales bacterium
AGGCGGGGACCACCGGCGCCGCCGGTCGCGCCGGCACGGGCGCCGCCGGCACGAATGGGTTTGCCGGCACCACGGGCGCGGCCGGCACGAACGGCATCACCGGCTCGGGCGCCGCCGGCACCACCGGCGCGGCGGGCACGTCCGGGCCCTGCAAGGCGTGCGCGGTGCAGGTCTCGGCGGAGTGTCAGACGGGGGCCTCCAAGCAGGAGATCAAGGTCCACCTCGAGCTCACGAACGAGAAGGCGGCCGCGCTGGATCTGACGCAACTGACGCTGCGCTACTGGTTCACGGTCGACGATCCATCCCCACCCAGCCTCTCGGTGGACTACGCGGCGCCGCCGTTCCCGAGCGGAGGCGTTGTCGGAACCTTCGTTCCGGTGTCGCCGGCCGTCCCGGGCGCCAACGAATATCTCGAGGTGGCGTTCTCTTCCGGATCGCTCGGCCTCTTCGAGTCCACCGGCGAGCTGGACCTGCGCCTCAACGACTACTCGACGCCGACCTGGGACAACGATCAGACCGACGACTACTCTTTCTTGCCCTGCAGCGGCACCCAGACGGCCTACGATTCGCCCTTCGACGGTCAGCCCTGGGACCACATCACCGCCTACGCCAACGGCACACTCATCTACGGCACCGAGCCGATGTAGCCGGGGCCCGACGGCCCGCGACCGCCGGCCGCCCCCGCCTTCCAAGGCCGCTGCTTTCGGGGTAGTTTCTCGCGGCCGGTTGTGAAAACCGGCCTCCCTTTTCCCCGAGGATCGCCATGACCTATCGAAGCTTCCTGGGCGCGACCGCCCTTCTCGTCGTCGTCTCGGCCGCCGGCTGCGGCGCGCCCGCCTCGCAATCGGGAGCCGTCGCGGCGACGCCGGCCACCGCGCCCGCGACGCCCGTCAAGCCCACCGTCCCGGCGGTGGTCAGCGCGGCGCCGGATTGGACGGCGGCGCCGACCAACGGCTCTCCCGGCGTCGACGTGCCGAAGCTCTCGGGGAACGAGCTCATCAACAACACCAGCTTCTCAGGCGGCAAGTACATCCCCTGGACGACCTCGTTCACGGCGCCCGGCGACGGCAATGGCTACGTCAAGGACGGGCAGTTCTGCATCGCCGTCACGACCAAGGGCGTCGACCCCTGGGCCGCGCAGGCGCGCCACCGCGAGATGGTGATCCAGAAGGGGCACACCTATTCGATCCAGTATGTGGCCCACGCCTCCGCGCCCGTGCAATTGAAGGCCAAGGTCGGGATGTCGGGGCCGCCCTACAAGGAGTACTGGACCGACACCGTCGACCTGACGACGCACCCGCAGACCTTCGTCGGGACGTTCATGATGGAGGCCGATGACGACGCGACGGCGGAGCTCGCGTTTCACTTCGGCGGCAGCCTGGCCGGCGAAACGCCAGCGCCGTATACGGTCTGCCTGGACGACATTCACCTCGACGATCCCAAGTTCGCCAGGGCGAAGAAGGTCGAGGAGGCGCCGATCCCGAACGTGCTGGTCAACCAGACCGGCTACCTGCCCGATCTCCCCAAGCTGGCCACGATCAAGAGCGTTCAGACCACGCCGCTCAAGTGGGAGCTGAAGAAGCACGGCGGCGCGGTGGTCGCTTCGGGCGAGACCAAACCGGCCGGCAAGGACGCCGCGTCGGGCGATGATGTCCAGATCGCCGACTTCTCGTCGTTCAAGACGCCCGGCAAGGACTACACCCTCTCGGTCGGCGCCGACGTCAGCCACCCGTTCGACATCGAGGCGGGCCTCTACAAGAAGCTCAAGTACGAGGCGCTGGCGTATTTTTATCAAACGCGCAGCGGCATCGAGATCGCGATGCCGTACGCGGGCGGCAAGCAGTGGACCCGGCCGGCCGGGCACGTCGGCGTCGCGCCGAACCAGGGCGACAAGGCCGTCCCCTGCCTGCAGGGCTCCGGCTGCGACTACAAGCTGGACGTGACGGGCGGCTGGTACGACGCGGGCGATCACGGCAAGTACGTGGTCAACGGCGGCATCTCGGTCTGGACGCTGCTCAACCAGTACGAGCGCGCCAAGCTGCGCGGCACCGCCGACGACTTCGGCGACGGGAAGATGAACATCCCGGAGAAGAAGAACAAGATCCCCGACATCCTCGACGAGGCGCGCTGGGAGCTGGATTTCATGCTCAAGATGCAGGTTCCCGATGGGCAGCCCAAGGCCGGAATGGCGCACCACAAGATCCACGACAAGGAGTGGACCGCGCTGGGCATGCGCCCCGACGAGGATCCGATCGCGCGTTTTCTCTGGCCGCCGTCGACCGCCGCCACGCTGAACCTGGCCGCCACCGCCGCGCAGGGCGCGCGCATCTGGGCCGGCCTCGACAAGGCGTTCTCGGCCAAGTGCCTGGCCGCCGCCGAAAAAGCCTGGACCGCCGCGCTGGCCAACCCGGCCCTCTTCGCCGGCACGGCCGCCATCGGCGGCGGACCCTACGACGACAAGAACGTGAGCGACGAGTTCTACTGGGCGGCGGCCGAGCTCTTCATCACGACCAAGAAGGACGTCTACAAGGCCTTCATCGAGAAGTCGCCCTACTTCAAGAAGGTTCCCACCTCGATCGGCGACGACGGGATGCCGAACGCGTTCGGCTGGGGCGACGTGCAGGCGCTGGGCACGATCTCGCTGGCGGTGGTGCCAAACAACCTGCCCGCCAAGGACATCGACGACTGCAAGGTCGCCATCGAGGCGGCGGCCGACGCGTTCGCCGCGCTGGTCGATCAACAGGGCTATCGCCTGCCGTTCAAGCCGGGCACCAAGGGGTACCCCTGGGGCTCCAACTCGTTCATCCTCAACAACGCGATCGTGCTCGGGCTGGCCAATGACTTTTCGGCCGAGGCCAAGTACCTGAACGCCATCGCCGAGGGGATGAACTACATCCTGGGACGCAACCCGCTCGACAAGTCGTACGTCACCGGCTACGGCGAGCGGCCGCTCGAGCACCCGCACCACCGCTTCTGGGCCCACCAGGCGAACGCCAAGTTCCCGTCGGCTCCCGCGGGCATCGTCTCGGGCGGGCCCAACTCGGGCCTGCAGGATCCCTACGTTCAGGCGGCCGGCCTGGCCGGCTGCGCGCCCGAGAAGTGCTTCGCGGACAACATCGAAGCCTGGTCGGCCAACGAGATCGCGATCAACTGGAACGCGCCGCTCGCCTGGGTCGCGTCGTTCCTCGACGAGAAGGCCGAAGGCAAGGTCCACGGCGGCAAACCGCCCAAGGACAAGGGCGGGCACGACAAGAAGTAACGGCCCGGCGCACCCGGCGCCCTGTGCCGGCTGGCCCGTGGTCGCTGGGAAACCGTGTTAATTTCAGAGGTGATCGCTCGGGGGCTTCGGGAAGCCTCGACGCCCCAGCGAGCGTGGACCGACGAAGGAGACTAGCGATGGCTCACCGTTATCTTGTGGCACTACCTTGCTTGGCGCTCGTCGCCTGCGCTTCGGCGGGCAACTCGACCGGCGCGGCCGGCAGCAGCGGCGCCGCCGGCACCAGCGGCGCCGCCGGCACCAGCGGCGCGATCCCGGGCCTGGGCATGGGCGGACCGTTCAACTTCCCCCAGAACAAGGCTTCCGGATCCTGCACGCTCACCACCGTCGCCAACGCCTCGAGCGCGGCATCGAGCGCGTACAGCAGCTGGAAGTCGACCTACGTGACGACGAGCGGCGCCCCCGGCGGGGCGGCGCGCGTGACCAATCCGCAGACCGTCAATTGCGACAACAACGTCGCGGTGACGGGCGGAACCGTCTCCGAGGGGATGGGGTACGGCATGCTGGCGGCCGTGTACATGGGCGATCAGTCGACGTTCGACCAGCTGCTGGCGTACGTCAACGCGCACCTGGATGCGAAGGGGCTGATGAACTGGTGCCTCGACTCCGGCGGCGCGGTCAAGGGGGCCTTCTCCGCCAGCGACGGTGACGAGGACATCATCTGGTCGCTCTTGATGGCGTCCGATCAGTGGAATTCGACGACCTACCTGACGACGGCCCAGGCCATGATCGGCGCCATGAAGACCTATTCGCTGTTCAGCGATGCCTCTCTGGAGAACGGCGACAACTGGAACACGTCCGACCATATCCACGCCGACTATTTCTCGCCCGCCTACTACCGGGTGTTCGGGAAGGCCACCAACGACATCTTCTGGTCGCAGTTCGCCGTCGACGCGGCGTACAAGCACCTGGCCGCTTTGACTGGGAACGACGGACTGGTCCCCGATTCGAGCACGCTCGAAAATACGATCGGGGATTCGGGGATGGGCACCAACTACACCTACGACGCCTGCCGCACGCCCTGGCGCATCGCGATGGACTACTGCTTCAACGCCGAGCCGCGCGCGCTGACCTACCTCCAGAAGGTCGGGCCGTTCTTCAACGGGGTGGGCGCCGCCAACATCGGCGACGGATATTCGCCCACCGGAACGCAGACCAGCGGCAACCACAACATGGCCTTCATCGGAACGGCCGGCGTCGCCGGGATGGCGGGGTATCCGACGCTGCTCGACGGGGCGTTCAACTTCGGCGTCAGCAACCCCGCCAACGGAAACAACGCCTACTTCCCTCAATCGCTGCGCGTCGTCACGATGCTGATGATGTCGGGCAACTTCCTCGACTACACGCAGCAGTAACAGACGCGATCCGTACTTACTGGGTCATGTCCCAGAAGTTGCCGCTCATCGCCATCAGCGACAGGACGCCCCAGGAGGCATGGAAGTAGGTGAACGTTCCGTTGATGGCCATCGCACCGCCGGTCGTGTCGGCCCGCAGCGTCGCGTAGGAGATGTCGCGGAGCGGGTCCAGGCCCGCCGCCATCGCGGCGACGCCGGCTGGCCCCGTGAAGGCCATCCCGGCGCCGTAGTCACCCAGCGTCCCCGCCGGATTCCCGCCGGTGGTGGTGTAGCCATCGGAGATCCCGGCCAGCGAGGTCGCCGTGGACTTCGAGGTGTAGAAGCCCGCGATCGCCTGAACGTACGGCTGCGCCTTGGCCTCGCCGTTGATGCAGTAGTCCATCCCGATGCGGAACGGCGTGCGGCAAGCGTCGTAGCCAAAATAGGGATCGATCGCCGAGTTGCTCACGGTGACGCCGGCGCCGCTCGTGTTGACCCAGTTCGGCACCAGACCGTCGGCGCCGGTGGCCGCGGCCAGGATGGTGTAGCACTCGCTCAAGACCGACATCCAGGCGGCGCTGTCGGCGGTATCGAACGTCGCGAAGGCCCGGTAGTACGACGGCGCGAAGTACGACGGATCCAGCTCGTTGGCGTTGTTGAAGCCGTCGCCCCCCTCGAGGATGTTGCCGCTGACCTCGTGGCTCAGGATGTTCTTGATGAGCGTCATGGCGTCCGCGGAATACGTTCCGCCGCTCCACTGTCGGCCGGCCATGAGCAGCGCATAGGCCATGTCCTCGTCGCCGTCGGTCGCCGACCCCGATCCCGAGCAGCTGTTCGTCATCCCGCTCGGAACACACCAGGTCATCAGGCCCTTGCTGTCGAACTTCGACTTGGCGAACGCCCAGAGGGTGTCGAACATCGGCTTGTCGTTCATGAAGACGCCGATGAGCATCCCGTAACCGATCCCTTCGGAGACGGTATCGTTGCCGTTCTCGGGGCGGATGATCGTGCCGCCGACGAAGAACTTCGTCTTCCAGTTGGTGTAGGCGGTCGCCACGATGTCGGTGCTGTAGGTGGGGAAGGTGCACGACGGCAGCGCGTGCCCCTGCGGGTACGGGAACGCGGCGCCGGCCGTGTTCTGCGGGTAGCTCGAGGGGTCTTTCATGATGATCCCGGAGGTGCCCGCGGCCCCGGTCCCGCCGGACGTTCCAGCGGCTCCAGAGGAGCCGGAGGGCGCGGCGGCGCACCCGCCCAGCGACAAGCCGACCAGCAGTCCGACGAATCCAGTGACGGCACGGTCGCGAGACATCGGGGCCTCCTAAACTAGGGTGACGAAAGGAATCTGTGTCGCCCCGTCCGCCGCGCGCCTACGTCCCTGGCGGGCTCCGAAGTTACCGGAAACCCTGAAAATTGGCGGCGTCGTCCTCGGTCTTGACGGGAAAAGCTTCGCACAAGATACTACACGACTCTACACCGGAGGTTGCTCGGTTTTCGCGCCCCTTCGGACCCCCGGACACAGATTCTCCACACATCACATCGAGGCCTAGGCATGAGCAAATTTTCAAGTAAATCGATCCTATCTCTCGCCGGCTTGGCCGTGCTTCTCGCCGGCGCCTGTAGCAGCAGCAAGAGCAACCCCTCCGACGGCGGCGGCGGTTCCGGCGGCGGCTTCGTCGGTATCCCGCTCGTGCCGAGCACCGACTCCGGCTTCGTCGATGACGCCATCTCGATGGTGATCGGCGCCTGGTACTCCTACGGCGACAGTGCCGGACCGGCCGCGAACCTGACCAGCACCGACTTCGCGGACAGCCAGTGCAGCGTGGGCGGTTTCACGATGGACAAGTGCTCGCAGATCACGTCGCCGACGCCGGGCCAGCCTTTTCCGCCGACCGCGGGGAAGGGCATGTGCACGAGCGGCACGGCCGCCCAGGTGCTCATGAACGCCGCGGGAACGACCGACTACTCGCACCTCTTCGGCGCCGGGATCGGCCTCGACTTCAACAACCCCGGCGGCGAGGGCGGCGCGCCGAAGGGATACTTCGATATGACCCCGTACAGGGGCATCGGCTTCGACTTCACCGGGGACGTGATTCCGTCGATGAAGATGCGGGTCAACTTCCCCTTCAACATGGAGCACGGCACCGACAGCCCCTACTGGGACGGGGTGAACATGGCTTCGTCGCCGCTCACCAACGGCCTCCACCAGGAGATCACCTGGGATCAGGTCGGCGGTCCGATGTACTTGACAGGCCAGACCCCGTCGGTGACCCCGCCGGCCTTCGACAAAACGATGGTGGCTTCGATCCAGTTCCAGGTGTTCACCAACACCACCGCCGCGACGCCGTACAGCTTCTGCGTCAACAACCTCACGTTGCTCAAGCCGTAGCTGTCGCCTCCGCTCGATTCAAGGCCACCTGCGGGCTCCGCAGGTGGCCTTTTTCATTCCTGGAGATCTCCCGCGGGCTTGCCTTAGTCCATATCTTAGTCCACACTAGGTTCGTGAAGTCGGTCAACGTTCACGAGGCCAAGACACACTTCTCTCGCCTGCTGGCCGACGTCGAGCGGGGCCAAGAGGTGCTCATCGCGCGGGCGGGCAAACCGGTGGCTCGCCTGGTGCCGCACGAAGCGCGCCGCCCGGCGCCCGTGTTTGGCGCGGATCGGGGAAAGCTGGCCGTACCCGAGGATTTTGATGCGCCTCTGCCTGCCGAGATCCTCGAGGCCTTCCGGGGTCGCGGGGGTTGAAGGTCCTGATCGACACGCACTGCTGGCTTTGGCTGTGCTCGGAGCCCGAGCGGTTCTCGAAGTCGACCCTCGATCGGCTCGCCGACCGGGACACCGAGCGGCTACTCTCGTCGGCGAGCGTCTGGGAGATCGTGATCAAGTATGGCATCGGGAAGCTCCCGCTCCCGATCGCGCCACCTGCCTTCGTTCCGTCGCGGCTCGAGGCCACGCAGACCGATGTCCTGCCGATCTCGGCTGCGCACGCACTGCGCGTCGCCGATCTGCCGGATCATCATCGAGACCCGTTCGACCGGATGATCGTCGCGCAAGCGATGGTCGAGGCGACCCCCCTCCTCACCGCCGACAAGGCGCTACGGAGATACGGGATCGAGCTTTTCAGGGTCTGACCGAGCGACTCAGGCGACCGGTCGTCCGTCCTCAGCTCAGACTTCGCAGTCGATGATGACGGTCGAGCCCGGCTTGGCGTAGGGGACCAGGTCGCCGCTCACGGATTTTCCGTCGACGGTGAGCTTGGGGGCCCCACCCTTGCCGCTGTTCTTGACGTGGATGCGGTACTCGGCGCCGCGGCACTTGCGGGTCACGGTGAACTTGCCGATCTCGCTACCCAGGCAGGGGTGGACGCGCAGACCGTCGAAGTCGGGGCGGACGCCCAGCAGGTACTGCGAGATGGCCACGAAGTTCCAGGCCGCCGTGCCGGTGAGCCAGGAGTTCTTGGCCTCGCCGTGCCGGACGGCGTCCTTGCCCGCGATCATCTGGGCGTAGACGTACGGCTCGAGGCGGTGGACCTCGCTCTGATCTTCCAGATACGCCGGAGCGATCTTCTTCCAGTACTCGAAGGCGCGATCGCCGCGGCCGATCATCGTCTCGGCGATGATGATCCACGGGTTGTTGTGGCAGAAGATGCCGGCGTTTTCCTTGTAGCCGGGCGGGTACGACGAGATCTCGCCCAGCTCGACGTGGTACTCCGTGTAGGGCGGACTGTTGAGGACGATGCCGTACTTGGTGTCGAGCCGCTCTTTGACCGAGTCGAGCGCCTTTTTCGCCTGGCCGCCCTCCCCTTGGACGCCGATGCCGGCCATGACGCAGAAGCCTTGCGGCTCGATGAAGATCTGCGCCTCCTTGGTCTCCTTGGTGCCGACCTTCTTGCCGAAGAAGTCGTAGGCGCGCAGGAACCACTCGCCGTCCCAGCCGTGCTTGAGCACGACGTCGGTCATCTTGGCGGCTTCGGCGCGCGCCTTCTTGGCGTCGTCGGTGAGGCCGCGCTTGTCGGCCAGATAGGCGTAGTCCGGCGCCACGCCCACGAACATGCCGGCGATGAAGACCGACTCCGCCGTCCGTCCGGTCTTGTTGCCGGTGGTCTGGAAGGACTCGTCGGGCGTCTCCGAGAAGCAGTTCAGGTTGAGGCAGTCGTTCCAGTCGGCGCGACCGATGAGCGGCAGCCCGTGGGGGCCCAGGTTGTTGAGCACGTGCTCGAACGAGCGCTTGAGGTGCTCGAACAGCGTGGTCGCGCTCTTCGGATCGTTGTCGTAGGGCACCTTCTCGTCGAGGATCCCGTAGTCCCCCGTCTCGCGAATGTAGGCCGCGACGCCGAAGATCAGCCAGAGCGGATCGTCGTTGAAGCCACTGCCGACATCGTTGTTGCCGCGCTTGGTGAGCGGCTGGTACTGGTGGTAGGCGCTGCCGTCGGGAAACTGCGTCGAGGCGATGTCGATGATCCGCTCGCGCGCGCGGGCCGGCACCAGGTGCACGAACCCCAGCAGGTCCTGATTCGAATCGCGGAATCCCATCCCGCGCCCGATCCCCGTCTCGAAGTACGAGGCGCTGCGCGACATGTTGAAGGTGACCATGCACTGGTAGGGGTTCCAGATGTTGACCATCCGGTTCAACTTCTCGTCCGTTGATTCGACGGCGTAGTTCGAGAGCAGCTTCGACCAGTGGTCCGACAGCCCCTGCATGGCGGCGGCCACCTGCTCCGGCTGGGAGAACTTGGCGATCAGATCGTGGGCGCGCTTCTTGTTGATGACGCCCGGCTTCTCCCACTTGTCTTCCCGGGTATTCTCGACGTAGCCGAGCGTGAAGACGAAGGTCTTCTCCTCGCCGGGCGCCAGGGCGACGTCCAGGCCGTGCGAGGCGATGGGTGCCCAGCCGCTGGCCACCGAGCCCGACGACTCCCCCTTGAGCGCGACCTGCGGCGCGCTCCAGTCGTTGTAAAGGCCGAAGAAGGTCTCGCGATCGGTGTCGAACCCGGCCACCTTGGCGTTGACGTGATAAAACGCGAAGTGATCGCGCCGCTCGCGGTATTCGGTCTTGTGGAAGAGCGTGCTGCCGCCGCCTTCGACCTCGACCTCGCCGGTCGACCAGTTGCGCTGGTAGTTGGTCATGTCGTCGTAGGCGTTCCAGAGACACCATTCGATGAACGAGAAGACCTTCAGGTTCTTGGGGCCCGTGCTGTTGTTCTTGATCCGGAGCTCGTGAATCTCCGCGGTGTGCCCGGTCGGCACCAGCATGAGCAGCGATGCGCGCACACCCTTGCGCTCGCCCGTGATGCGCGTGTAGCCGAGGCCGTGGCGGCACTCGAACGCGTCGAGGGCGGTGTTGGTCGGCGCGAAGCTGGGGTTCCAGACCTCGCCGCCGTCGTTGATGTAGAAGTAGCGACCGCCCACGTCGGTGGGGACGTTGTTGTAGCGGTAGCGCATGAGCCGCCGCAGGCGCGCGTCTCGGTAGAAGCAGTAGCCGCCGGCGCGGTGTGAGACCAGCGAGAAGAAATTCTCCGACCCTAGATAGTTGATCCAGGGGTAGGGGGTCTTCGGCGTGGTGATGACGTATTCGCGGCTCTGGTCGTCGAAATATCCAAAACGCATCTCGTCTTCTCTTTCGGTCGAGGGGTGCGGCGGTGTCGGCGGGCTGCGGCGCGCTAGTCGCAGGTGAACTTGAGATCGTCGACGTAGATGTCGTAGTTGGCGCTGGGGATGTTCACCTGAAACTGGATGCCGTAGATCTTGGAGGGGGTGATCTGCTTCTTGAGCGGATTTCCCCACCCGGCCAGCTGCTTCATCTTCTTGAACGGAAAGACGAACTGCTTCCATTCGGTCGTGAAGGTCATGTCGGCGCCGAAGTCGTTGAAGCACTCGGTGCAGACCGCGCCGTCCGGATCGGTGTTGACGTCGGGGACCTTGAGCCGGACCTTGCCGGTCGAGCTCTCGCCGCGCTTGGCCCAAAAAGAGATCCCGCTGTACTTGGAGGCGTCGTACTGCCCCTTGGGGTCGATGAAGTTCATGCCGAGCCCCGAAAAGACGATGGCGCCGGTCCCGATCTTGCCGTGGTAGCGCGCCGCGAACTGCGAGGCGTGCCCGCCCTCGCTCATCGCGAAGGTTCCGCCCTCTTCACCCGCCGGCGGGTCCACGGTCGTGGTCCCCTTGTCCTTGAACGTGTACCAGTAGCCGCCCCGGCCATCGAGCGGCAGATTCTGGTTGTTGCCGTCCTCGCCGTCGTCGATCAGCGCGTTCGGACCGCAATCCTTGAGCGCGACCGGTGCGGCGCTGGCCGGCTCCGCCGCGCCCCCGGCGTGAATCGAGGCCGCCGAGCCCGGCGTCGCGCTCGGCGCCGACGGCGCCGGGATCAAACAGCCCAGCGCCAGCAGCGAGCCGCCGAGCAGGGCCACAGACATCCATCTTCCGTCCAGCTTCAAATTGGTCTTCATAGCGGATTCCTCGTGTGAGACGAAATGACGTTGACTAGAACCAGATGATCGCCGCGATCTGCGCGGCGTTCTTGTCGACCCCCAGCCCCGAAGCACCCGCCTGCG
>CALAOV010000157.1 GCA_937889515.1 uncultured Myxococcales bacterium
GAGGCGCGCCGAGGGCGTGGTCGAATCGTCTGATCGACGCGCCGGCCGGGGCGTGCAGGCCGAGCAGCTATCCCGCGCCCAGCCGCCCGCCCGGTCGCCGAGGCATCGGCACGACAAACAGCTCGGCGGTCGTCGGCAGCGGGGTGGCCCCGTGATCCGCGACGGCCGCCTCCAGCGCTTCGAGATCCAGCTCCGCCTCGATCCGCTTTTCCCGAGCGGCCTCGGTGATCGCCTCGGTCAGCAGCGCCAGCAGCGCCGGTGGCGGGCTGGCCGCGGTGGCGGGGTCCCCACCGTCGCCCGTCGGGTCAACTCCGTATTCGCCGGCCGCGAGCGCCGCCAGGTCGAACGCTCCCGCGCCGAAGATCTCGGTCGCCGAGTCGAGCGCGTCCGCCAGGCCCGGGGAGTCGAGGCGCTCGGCCACCGGCGGCGCCAGCGCCCCCTGCAGGCGGACCAGGAGCGGCACCAATCGGGCGGCCCGATCGACCGCCGACCGTTCCAGCCGCGGCGTCCGGCGTGGGCGGTGAACCAATATCCCGTGGACGTCGTGATCGCGCTGGCCGGGGAGCGCGGCCAGCGCGGCGCGCCCTGGCCCCAGATCTCCGGCGCCGAGCGCGCGGCAGGCCGTCTCGAGCGCCAGCGCTTCGTCCGTCCGACCGATCGCCGCCAACCGATCGCGCAGCCGCTGGCCGGGCGCGGCGCCCACCAGGGGCGGCGCCAGATCGGTTTGCAGGAGCCCGTCGTCGATCAGCACCAGCAGGAGCTCGTCGATGTCCGCACCGTCCCCATCGTCGGTTGGATCGGCCTCGCCTCCGGCGGCGCGGGCCCTGACCTGTGGCCACGGCATCCACCCGTCGGTGGCGTTCAGGATCGCCGTCAGGCGATCGTCGAGATCGGCGGCATGCGCCTCCGCGCCGGGATCACCGCGATCGACGCCGAGAGCGACCCAGTGGACGGTCGCGGCCCCGCGCAGGGCCGACGGCGCGGTGCGCAGGTGGACCCGCTCGCGGATCGCCGGCTCGTCGAGCAGCGCGCGGGCGAGCGCATCCAGGCGGGCCCAGCTCGGGACCAGATGGGCGACAGGCGTTCCGGTGGCAAGGTCGGTCCTGGGCCCGAGCGTTCCCACGCACACCCCGGCCAGCAGGCCGCTGGGGGTCGGTCGAAAGGCCGCCCGCCGCGCATAGCGATCGATCGCCCGCTCGCGGGCCGCGCCCGCCTTGGCCCGCGCCAGAGCGGGACTGGCGATCTCGAGCGCCGCCGCGCCGAGGGGGTGGGAGGTGAGGGCCCGCCGTGCGCGCGTGAGCGCGCCCACCGGCAGGAGCGGCGCGCGCAACAACACCCGCGAGAGCGGCACGTACATGCCGCCGGCAGACTAACCGAATCGCGCCGGGCGCGGGGTCAGTTGTAGGGGCTCGCCTCGGGCGGCCGATCGACTTCGATGATCGGCGAGGGGGGATGGGTCGGGTCGTTGATGTCGCCGCCCGGCTGCTCCTCCTCCTGGATCTTGCCCATCGTGACGGCGTCCAGGCTGTCGCCCAGACAGGCGTCAACCTGTGCGCTCAGCTCGGCGATACGGTCGTGGGCTTGATTGATGACGCTGAACTGCTCACGCATCACGAGCTCCGCGGTCCGGAAGGTGCTCAGGGTGAGAAATCGCGGTTGCGCGACGTTGATGACAGTCCGGATCTGGGCCACCTTGTCGTCGATACAGGTCATGCGGATGATGTCGCGCGAGTGGTAGGCGAGGATCTTCACGTCCTCGGCATGCTCGATCGCGGCCCGCATCTCCTTGTCGTAGGTCTGGGCCAGATCGAGCATCTGGTCGGCGCTGTAGGCCTCGACCTGATGTCGTCCGGCCTGGCCGGCCTTCACCAGCTGTCCTTCGCCGACCTGCTGCGCGACGACGATGTGCCCGAGGTCGGGCAGATCGGGCGTGGTCGCCAGATCGGCGGCGTAGACCCCGCCGGCGATACCGGTGAGCGCGAGCGTCAACTTCAAGATCCTTCCCCGCATGGGAAAGACCATCGGCGGGGTCGGCTCGCAAATTGAGCCTCACCGACCGTCATGTTTTTGACGAGAGCGTCAGGGCATCCGACAGCTCTCGGCGCCGGCAGCCGGGAGATAGCAGCTGTTGGTGTAGTCGATGACCATCCGGTCGGTGTTGAAGCGCCAGCCCAGGGTGCGGATGGTGCGCTTCATTCGCTCGACCCAGCCGTGGGGAACGCCCTCGTCGTCCCGCTCGTAGTACAGGGGGATGATCTGGTTTTCCAGGGTGTCATAGAGCGACAGGGCGTCGCGTCGGTCCTGCTCTTCGATATTCACGTGGGTGATGCCGTCGCCGATGGCGAAGCCGTTGAGCCCGTCGTAGGCCTCGGCCCACCAGCCGTCGAGCACCGAGAAATTGAGGCCGCCGTTGAGCAGCACCTTCTGACCGCTGGTGCCGCTGGCCTCCTGGGGCCGGCGTGGGTTGTTCAGCCAGACGTCGACGCTCTGGACCAGGTGGCGCCCCACGTTGATGTCGTAGTCCTCGATGAAGAGCACGTTCAACTTCAAATCGCCGACGATGGCCGACTCGTGCACCTGGCGCAGGATTTCCTGCCCCGGGCGATCGGCGGGGTGGGCCTTGCCCGAGAAGACCAGCTGGACCGGTCGCTTCGAATCGGTGAGCAGGCGGGTCAGGCGCTGGATGTCGCTGAAGATCAGGCTGGCGCGTTTGTAGGTCGCGAACCGGCGGGCGAAGCCGATGGTGAGCGCTTCGGGATCGAGCGCGGTCTCGGCCGCCTTGACGAGCTCGTCCGGGTACTCGTTGCGCCGGCGCTGCTCGGAGACGCGCCGCCGCACGAAATTGACCAGCGCCGCCTTGAGGCCCCGGTGGGTCGACCACAGCTCCGCGTCGGGGACGTTGTCGATCCGCGACCACATGAGCGGGTCGGCCAGGTGGTCGCGCCAATCGGCGCCCAGGTGTTTCGAGTAGAGCTCCTGCATCGCGGGCGCCAGCCAGGTCCGGACGTGGACGCCGTTGGTGATGTGCCCGACGGGAACCTCGTCCTCGCGGTGGTGCGGCCAGAGCACCTGCCAGGACTTGCGGGTGATGCGCCCATGCAGCGCGGAGACGCCGTTCGCGTAGCGCGACATCTTGAACGCCAGCACCGTCATGCAGAGCGCCTCGCGGTTGTCCTCGGGGCGGATCCGCCCCAGCCCCAGAAATTCCTGCTGCGAAAGCCCCAGCGAGCGGCGCAGCGGCTCCAGGTGATCGTCGACCAGCTCAGGCGGAAAGCGGTCATGCCCGGCGTCGACCGGCGTGTGGGTGGTGAAGACCGTGTTCTGGGCCACCTCCTGGGCGCAGGTGCGGAAATCGGCGCCGGTCAGCTCCATGAGCAGGCGGGCGTACTCGAGGGTCGCGAAGGCGCTGTGCCCCTCGTTGAGGTGCAGGCCGCCCCAGTGGACGCCGGCCGCGTGCAGGGCGCGCACGCCGCCCACGCCCAGCAGCAGCTCCTGACGAATCCGGATCCGCTGATCGCCGAAGTAGAGGCGGGCGGCCAGCTGGCGGTTCTCCTCGGAGTTCCCCTCGACGTCGGTGTCGAGCAGCAGGAGTCGGTTGCGGCCGACGGCGATCTCCCAGACCTGCGCGCGCAGCGTCTCCTTGGAGAGGGGAACCTCGATGATGATCCGCTTGCCGGTCGGGTCGAGCGCCGGTTGCGCGGGGAGCAGCTCGGCCGGCGAGCGGACGTATTCCGCGTGCTGCCAGCCGTCGCGGCCGATGCGCTGCCGGAAATACGACTCTCGGTAGAAGAGACCCACAGCGACCAGGGGCAACCCCAGATCGGAGGCGCTCTTGAGGTGGTCGCCGGCCAGCACGCCCAGGCCGCCCGAGTAGATCGGCAGCGATTCGTGGATGCCGAACTCGGCCGAGAAATAGGCCACCGGCCGCACCCGCAACGGTCCGGCGTTGAGCGAGGCCCAGGTGCGGGTCGCGCTCAGGTACTCGCGCAGCTCGCGGTAGGCGCTGTCGACCCGGGCGCGCAGGGCCGCGTCCTGGCCCAGGCTCTCGAACCGCTCGGGACCGAACCCGGAGAGCACCGAGACCGGGTTGTGGTTGGCCGCTCGGAAACCCTCGGGGTCGAGATCCCGGAACAGCTTGATGATGTGCGGGTTCCAGGCCCACCACAGATTGACGGACAGATCGGTTAGCTGGCTCTTGAGCTTCTCGCCTGGGGTCATGGCCGGGGGACTATAACCGGTTTTTCGCGGCGCTAACCTCCGGGAAAGTGTTCGTAAATTGGTTATAGTCGGGCCCCGAGATCTGACGACGACGAAGACAATGGACGGACAGCAAAGGTTCATCGCGCTGGTCATGGCCGGCGGCAAGGGCTCCCGGCTCTTTCCGCTCACGCTCGATCGCGCCAAACCCGCGGTGCCGTTCGGCGGCCGTTACCGGATCATCGACTTCGTCCTGTCGAACCTGGCGAACTCCGGCGTGCGATCGATCTACGTGCTCACGCAGTACAAGTCGCAGTCGCTGGCCGAGCACGTGCAGCGGACCTGGGGCGGGCGCAGCTCCTACGACGCGTTCGTGACGGTGGTACCGGCGCAAATGCGCATGGGCGAGTCCTGGTATCGCGGCACGGCCGATTCGGTGTTCCAGAACCTGCATCTCATCGAAGAATACCGGGCCGACGCGGTGCTGGTCTTCGGCGCCGACCACATCTACAAGATGAACATCCGGCAGATCACCGACTTCCATTTGCAAAAGGGAGCCCTGGCGACCATCGCCTGCCTGCCGATCAAGAAGTCGGAGGCGAATCAGTTCGGAATCGTCGAAGTCGACGAGGATTGGCGGGTGGTCGGTTTTCAGGAGAAGCCCGAGCGCGACCCGGTCACCATCCCGGGCGATCCGGAGCATTGCCTGGGCTCGATGGGAAACTATGTGTTCTCGCCCGGGCCGCTCATCGAGGAGCTGCGGGCCGACGCGGAGCGGGAATCGCACCACGACTTCGGCCGCAACATTCTGCCCGCCATGGTTCCGTCGAAGAAGGTCTTCGCCTACAACTTCGGCCTCAACAGGATCCGCGGCGTCTCCGACGAGGTCGAGAACGCCTACTGGCGCGACGTCGGCACCATCGACGCCTACTACGAGGCCAACATGGATCTCAAGAACGTCGTGCCGAGCCTGAACCTCTACAACTGGGACTGGCCCATTGTAACGGCCAACTATCCCGATCCGCCGGCCAAGCTGGTGTTCGACGAGGAGACCCGGCGCGGGATTGCGCTGCAGTCGATCCTCTCGGGCGGCTGCATCGTGGCGGGCGGGTTCGTCAAGGACTCGATCCTCGGGCGAAACGTCTTCGTCGACGCCGGCGCCCGGGTCGAGGCGTCGATCCTGTTCGACAACGTCTACGTCGGTCGCGGCGCGCACGTGAGCCGCGCCATCATCGACAAGAACGTGCGGGTCCCCGAAGCGGATCACATCGGGCAAGATCTGGCCCGCGACTCGCTCCGGCACACCGTGAGCGAAGGCGGGATCACGGTGGTTCAGAAGGCGAAGGACACGCTCCTCACCCGAGCGCGCAACTTCTAGTGTCCTCGTCGCTGCCGATCGCGCTGGTGATCCACGGCCACTTCTATCAGCCGCCGCGCGAGAACCCCTGGACCGACGAGGTGCCGCGCGAGCCTTCGGCCGCGCCCTACCACGACTGGAACGCGCGCATCCATGCCGAGAGCTACCGCGCCAACGCCTTCGCCCGGATCCACGCCGGCGACGGGCGCATCGAGTCGATCGTCAATGGGTACGAGCGGCTCTCGTTCAACTTCGGGCCGACGCTGGCTCGCTGGATCGGCCGCCACGATCCGATCGCCGAGGCCCGTCTGCACGCCGCCGATGCGGAGCAGCGAAAACGTCTGGGGGCGGGTGGGGCGGTGGCGCAGGCCTACGCGCACCCGATCGTGCCCCTGTGTGACCCGGCCGATCGGCGCACCCAGCTGCTGTGGGGCTTGCACGATTTTCGTCGCCGCTTCGGCCGCGACGCCGACGGGCTGTGGCTCCCCGAGACGGCGGTCTCGCCCGCCACGCTCGCGACGCTGATCGATCTGGGGGTCAAGTTCACGATCTTGGGCCCCGAGCAGATCGACGGGGTACGGGCACCGCCAGATGGCTCTCGAGACGGTTCCACGGCGCGGCCCTGGCAGAAGGTCGATCGCGACACGCTCGACACCGGCCGCGCCTACCTCTGGCGCCACCCGGACGGCTCCGGGCGGACGATCGCGCTGGCGGTGTTCGACGGCGCGCTGTCGCGGGCGGTGGCGTTCGGAGAGGCCTCGACCCGCGCCGAGAGCCTCCTCGACGCCGTGCGCGCCTCCGCCGAGAGCTCCAAGGTCGCGGGGCAGCGGCTGGTGCTCTGCGCCTCGGACGGCGAGCTGTGGGGGCATCACAAGAAGTTCGCCGATCTGACGCTCTCGTTCGCGACACACGTCGAGGCCGACCGGCGCGGGATCGACGTCACCAACCTGGGGGCCTACCTGGCGCGGCATCCGCCGACCTGGGAGGCGCGGCTTGCGCCCGGTCCCGACGGCGAGGGGACCGCCTGGAGCTGCGCGCACGGGCTCGGCCGCTGGAAGAGCGACTGCGGCTGTCAGATGGACGGCACCTCGGGGTGGAACCAGGCCTGGCGTGGGCCGCTCCGCCGCGGCCTCGATCTGATTCGCGACGCGGCCGCGCGGTTTTACGAAGACGCCGCCGGCCAGCTTTTCTACGACCCCTGGGGCGCGCGCGACGGCTACGGCGCGGTGGTCGACGATCCGCGCCCGGTTCGCGATCGCGCGCTGGCGGCGTATGGGCGGCCGGCGCTGGCGGCCGGGGGCGACCCGGCCCGCACGCAGGCGCGCCTGCTGCTGGAGCTGCAGCGGGCGACGTTGCTCATGTACGCGAGCTGCGGCTGGTTCTTCGACGACATCGCGGGGCTCGAGGCGTCGCTGATCCTGCGGATCGGCGCGCACGCGCTCGATCTGCTGCGCGAGGCCGGCGACGCGCCGCCGACCCGTCAGGTTCTCGATGCGCTGGCGGAGGGGCACAGCAACCGTCGCGAGGCGGGCACCGGCGCCGACGTTTTTCGGCGGATGGCGCAGCACCGGGTGACCCCCGCGCATGCCGTCGCGGGCGCGGCGCTGGAGGCGCTGGTGGCCCCGGCGCCTTCGGAGGCGCAGGTCGTGCCCGGCTTCGACGTCACCCTCTCCGGGGCCTTGCGCGAACAGCCGTCGGGCGCCCGCACCTTGCAAGGGTTGGCGCTGGCGCGGCAGCGGCGGATCGGTCTGGTCGCTGAGACGGACTTCGTGGCGACCGTGCGCCGGGGCGGTGTCCTCGAAGCGCGGGTCGGGGGCCAGCGCCTCACGGTCGCCGACCTGGGGGACGAGGCTCGCGGCGCGCTGGTGCTGGCGGCGCTTCCCTCGCTCTTGCCCGATCTCCATGATCCGGCGGTGGCCCGGCTGGTGGTCTCGGCCGCCCGCGAGCTGCCGCCGGACGGCGACACCCCCGCCGGGGTCGCGCGCCGGTCGATGCTGGCCGGGGCGCTGCTGGTCCTGCTGGGGACCGGGGCCACGACGCCCGGCGCGGAGGCGCTGCACCAGGCCGAGGTGCTCCTCGGCCTGCTGGCGCTACCGGCCGCGGCGCCGGATCGGCGCGCGATCGAGGAGCGGGTCTGGGAGCTGCTCGATCGCGGGCGGCCGAGCGCGGCCCTGCGGGGCCTGGCCGACAAGCTCGGATTCGCCTCCGACGGGGACGTCGTCGAGACCGTCGTCGAGACGGCGGCTTCTTGATCCGACCGACCATCTGACGCCCGCTCCACCTTCGGTGTATTCTGCGCCCGTGTTCGACCAAACGCGTCGGAAGGTCGTTTTGGCACTCGTTGTTTCCGTTCTGTCACCGGCCCTGGGTTGCGGCAGTGGGTCACTCAAGGTGACGAAGCTGGCCGCTTCGGCCCAGAGGCCCGCCAATATCGCGGTCTATCTCAGCGTCGCCGACAAGAGCGGCCAGCCGATAGGTGGCCTCAATCCGGAGAATTTCCGGATCTTCGAGGACGGCAAGCTGATCTCGGAGGCCAAGGCCAAGCGCGCCCTGCTCGACCCCGGCATCGTGGGCGTGCACTTCGCGATCCTGCTGGTCGATCTGAGCGGCCCGATCGTCGACTCCGAATACTTGCCCGATCTGGCGACGTCGGTGGGCGGCTTCATCGACAAGGTGGGCGCCGCGCAGGAGGTCGCGGTGAGCGCGTTCGACGGCAGCGAGGAGATCGCGCCGTTTCTCGGCTTCGGCGCCACCTCCGACAGCGGGACTGTCGTGGACGCCATCCGTAAGTTTCGCCCGCGCAATCGGACCACCAACTTGAACGGCGCCGTCTTTCAGGGCCTCGGCGCGCTCAAAGAGGAGATGGACAAGTCGACCGCGGAGCAGAAGAAGGGCTCGCTGGTGGTGTTCACCGACCGCGGCGACCTGTCGCACAGCGTGAACGCCCAGGTCCTCGAGCAGGCCTTGAAGGACAGCCCGGTCGACGTCTACGTGATCGGCGTCGGCGAGAAGATCAACAAGACCGAGCTGAGCGCGATCGGGCACAGCGGGATCTTCATCTCGAACGATCCCAAGGCGTTCAAGAAGGGGTTCGAGCAGGTCATCACCAAGCTGAGCTCGGCCAGCGACGGCCGCTACGTCTTCTCCTATTGTTCGCCCAAACGAAAAGGCGACCACGAGCTCAAGCTCGAGATCGCGATTCCCGGCGACAGCGGTCGGATGATCCACCGATTCAACGCCAGCGGGTTCAAGACCGGCTGCTCGCCAAAACGCAAGCCGACCTTCAGCGGGCTGCCGCCGGCGGCCGACGACAGCTAGACGGGCCTGTAGCGCGCTGCCCGTCCGACGGGCGATCAGGGTGTCGGTGTGGCGGCGACGCAGGTGTAAGAGAAGCTGAGCGCCGTCGGGTTAGGATGGTTCGGATCGGAGCTGATGGTGAAGGTGGCTCCATCGGGACAGCTGGTCGCGCCCACCGTGAGCGTCCAGCAAGGCGCGGTGTTGCCGCTGGCGACGCAGGACGGGACGACCTTGTCCGTGGTGATGCCGCTTTCGACCATGTGGGCGGAGAGGGTGCACTCGGGCTGGCCGTCGCTGTCGGGCTCGACCGGGGTGGTGAGGCAGTTCGTCTGGGCGAGCGCCCCGATCTTGGACGCGATCGCAGCCATCGAGGAGGCGTAGCTGTTGTCGCAGACGGAGGCCAGGACCCCGTTGTCCCCGAAGGCGGCAATCCACTGGGCGGTCCGGACCGAGGGATCGCCGAAGGTGCCGTCGCCATTCGCCGAGGTGCACGAGGACTCGACGGTCGGCCAAGGTTGCGTGTCGGCCCCGCTCGGGGGCGGTTGCCACATCACTGTGTAGGGGACAGCGGGCGCGGTGATCGCGGCGGCTAGGACCCGACTGGGATCGGACTTGAGGGCCTTGATCTCGGCGGCGACCGAGGCGACTGGGGTCAGCATGCCGCTTTCATTCGAGACGCAATTGTCGAGGGTGACCGCGGTGGTGAGGTCGTTCGGGTCGGGCGACAGGCGGGGTGGCGCCACGCCGTTGCAGAGGTGCCCGAACTCATTGCAGCGGTAGTGGCCCAGAGGACCCAGTGGGTCGGACACCTTGGTGCTGGAGTCGGTGAAGAAGTCGCTTCCCGCTGGAACGGAGCAGTCGTCCTGGTTGGTGAGGAGAATGATGGCCAGGGCGGCGTCGTCCCGCAGGAATCCGGCGTTCTGGCTCGGCGGGGGCTGGCCATCGGCGCCGAGGGCGCGTGCGGCGGCGGCGAGCGGTTGGGGAAATCCACAACCGGCACCGCCCAAGACCCCAATGCACTGGAAGACGGTCGAGATGCCCATCGGGTCTGGCGCGGTGAAGTTCTTCGTCGTTCCGTTTGCGTCGTCGGTGATGAAGGTTGCGTCGGCCTGGAGCGTGCTGGCGATGCAGGGCGCCTGCGCGGCGCTCTTGAAGACCCCGTCATCGCCGCCGGTCGCGCTGCAGCCAGGGTTTGTGGCGCCCGTGTCGGCGCCCATGTCCGCCGAGATCACCGCTACGTGCAGACTCGGAAGTCCCAGCGGAAGTGCCTGAAGGACCTGCATGAAGGTCGGGATCTGCACCAATAGTTTCTGCTGTTGGATCGTCGTCGAAGCCCAATCGTCGATGACGAACAGGATGTCGGCCTCGGGCAGCGAGGCGGTGAGCGTGCCGGTCAGGTAGGTCATGGTCGGGCCGCTGTCCGCCCCTCCGTCGCCGCCACCGTCGGATTTCCCGGCCTGACCGCCGCCGCAGGCGCCGCCGGCCGCCACCACCAACGTCAGGACCAGAACCTTTTTGGTCATCGCAACCCCATACTAAAGACAATTTTCCGACATCGAAAACGGCGGCCCGGAGCCCCCGTGGGTGCGCGCTGGCAGCGGCTTCAGGACCGCTCGCCTCAGTCGTGCTTGGCGGCGAGGAAACTGGCCAGATCGGCCTCTTTGACCTCGGGCTCGCCGCCCGCGACGTCGTCGAGCTTGCCGGCGACGAGCCAGGCTTCCAGCTCGCCCACCAGCGCGAAGAGATGATCGAACGAGTCGACGATGAAGAGCAGCGGCTGGTAGTGATCGATCTCGAACGGCTGGTTGACCACCCGCTCGATCTCGAACGGCCGGCGCTCGACCTCGGGCGCCTCGATCGCGTGCGATATTTCGCCGAAAGAGGAGAGCAGGCCGCTGCCGTAGACCTTGAGATCTCCGTCGCGCGCACCGGGCGACGCGCGCATCAGGCCGAACTCGACGCTGAACCAGAAGAAGCGCGACATCGCGCGGATGTTGCTGGTGAGGCGGCGGAGCTTCTCGTGTTGATCGGCGGTGGCCGCCACGCGCCGGGCGGCCGCCGCCGCGCAGGCGCCGAAGCGGACCAGCGCCTCGGCGAAGGCCGGATCGGTGTGCATCGGGACGTGGCCGGCGACGTCGTGGAAGATGTCGGGCTCCGGCAGGTACTCGAGGTGCGCGCTGTCGCGGATGGTGACCGTGGTGGGGAACTCGCGCCGGCGCAGGCAGTCGAGGAACAGGTACGACGGGACGTAGCCGGTCACCGCGCGGGCGCAAAAGCCGGTCAGTGGTTGCAGGAAGCGGTTTATGTCCTCGAGGTGCGGGATCCGCGCCGGCGAGAGCTGCAGCTTGTCCAGCCCCTCCAGGTAGCGCCGGTTGCCGTAACGCCCCCAGCGGTCCTGCATGCGCCCGATGAGGCGTCCCCAGGTCGCCTGGTTGTCGTCGGAGTAGAGCTCATAGGGCTGATGGATGTAGATCTCGCGGTGGGCGCGTGCCTCCTCGATGAACGGCGCGGCAGTGGTGGTCAGCCCCGTGGCGGGCGCAGGCGTATTGGGCGCGAGAGCCATGCGAATCCCTTCTCTCCAGATCATAACGGCGAATTCGCCGCGCGACTGGAGCAGCGCACCGGACGGGGCTCCGGGTAGGCCAGCCGTGGACGCGCTGGGTCAAAAAGGGCGCGATCCTCGTCGCTGGGCGCTGTCTTGCCCGTCCGCAGCCGGTCGGCCACGGCATCGCGGATGGGCGGGCCGTCTTCCAGGGCGGCCCGTCGCAGGAGATCGGCCGGGAGCAGGCCATCGCCGCCGGTGGCCAGAAAGTCGCTGGTGACCAGGGTCAGATGGGTGGCCGGCGCCACGGTCCGCCCGTCCGGCCTAAGGAGGGTGACGACGAGCTCCCCGCCGGCGCAGCGGGCCTGGGCGCGAATGCCGGAGATGGAAATGATCCCGTTTTCGTGGCGTAGGTTGCGGGCGACGATCGTCGCCAGATCGGCGGCGGTCAGGGGGACGGTGGCGAACCGGTTGTCGAAGGGGAGGGCCTCGAAGAGCCGCCCGTAGGTCAGCGGGCCGGCCGGCAGATCGGCGCGCACGCCGCCGCCGTTGGTCAGCGCCACATCGGCGGCGGAGATCGGAAGAGCACACGACTGCACTCC
>CALAOV010000158.1 GCA_937889515.1 uncultured Myxococcales bacterium
GGTCCCAGCCGGAGCCCGACGGTCGCGCCGACAGCAGGCGATCCTGATACACCGGCACCGCGGTACCCGAATCGACGGCGGGGCTACCGGCCGATAGCTGAAAGGGACTCGCCGTCGTGACGTCGGTCGAAGCGAACTGCGGGTCTGCGACCAGGTCGCCCGTCCCGCTCCCCGGGTTGCTCAACGACCCCTTGACGTTCGGCGCGAAGACCAGATTGTGGTCTTCCGTATCGCTCCCCATGTGATCGGACGAGAGGATGGCCGTGTTCGGGCTGGTGACCGCCGTCGCGAGCACGTTGTTCTCGACGATCAGGCTGCCGGTCGTGCCGTGGTGTCCAACCAGATAAACCTGGTCGGTCATGTCCCCGCCGGCCGGCGGATAGGCGTATCCGGTGTTGTTGTAGACGGAGATGTCGTCGACGTACCCGACGGGCAAGAGCGGATGACTCTGGACCGCGACGGCGAGGACGGCGTTCACGAAGATGTTGTTGCGAACCACGACATGGTTCGCCTTGACCGTGAACGGCACGTAGTACGTATTGGGCCTGGGATCGTTCACCAGGTTCCCCTCCGCGAGAACGAAGCTCACGTGCTCGAGCGACGAGTCATTCTGAGGCTGGATGCCGACCTCTCGATTGACCGTGTTTCCGACGAAGACGACGTTCTGGTTGTTGCCCCGAAATTGCACCGCCGACACCGCCGTGTTCGTATCGTTCGAGGTCACGACGCTCTCGGCCATGTAGCTGCTGTTGGCGTACTGGCCGGTCGTGGTGCCGTTGTCGGTGCCGCCCTGGAGGCGAACGCCGTGCTCCCCACCACCGAAGTTGTCCATCGTGGTGCCGATGATCGCGAGCTGGTTCGGTGAGGTGCCGTAAAGACCGTACCCCTGAAAACTGTGCGCGTGACAGTCGACGATGAAGACCGGTTTTGCGGTGGGGTTGATCGAGAACGTGTTGGCACCGTTGGTGCTCGTGCTCCCGATGCCCTCGATCTCCACCCGCTCGATCAGGGCGTGCGGCGAGCTGGCGTTGAGGCCGATGGTGGCGGCCGCGGTCGACACGACGTGCAGATCGACCAGCCGGATGTCCGGGCTCGTGATGCTGCCGACCGTCCCGGCCGTGCTGCTCAGGATCGGGGCGGCGGTGCCAACCGCGCCGTAGGCCCCGATCAGAAAGGGCCCGCTGGCGCCCACCACGAGCTCACTGGTGACCTTGAAGGTGTCCCCGCGACGCAACAGGATCGAGGTCTGGGCGGCGGAGTTGGCCTTCAGCGCGGCGGCCAGCGTGGCCATGGGCAGGGCCATTGTGCCGGCGTTCTTGTCGTTTCCGTTGGCCGCCACGTAGATCGTGGGTCCGGTCATCGCGCTGACCGTGATCGTGACCGTCGTGGAACCGGCGTGGCCCGCCAGATCGCGAACGCCCACCGAGACTTGATAGGTCCCCGGATTGTCGAAGACGTGGGCGGTCACGAAACCCACGGTCTGCTCGTGAATGCCGGTGGGGTCGACCTTGGTGGAGTCGAAGTCCCAGCTGAAATTGGCGCCCACGTAGTCGCCGTTCTGCAGACCGGTCGTGGTCGTCGCGTCGAAGAAGACACCACAGGGCGCCGCGCAGGTGGTGCGCGACGGCGTCACCGTCAACGACAGCGCCCCCACACATCCGCTGGTATCAAATCGACAGCTCGCCGCGCAACCCAGCGCGCCGCTCGTGAATCCGAGCGAGGTGCAACTGGCGCCGTTCAGGTTGCTGCCATCGCAGGTCTCGCCCGCCTCGATGCTGCCATTTCCACAGGTGTTGCCGATGGCCGTGGCATCCATGGCGCGCACCTTGCTGGCGCCGCTGTGGCAGGCACAAGCGCTTCCCGCCAGCGCAACGGCGAGAAACAGAAGATTTGCCCGTCCCCTCATCTGAGCCCAGCAAGGCCTATCCAAGCGACCGCGGGATCACCGGAAGGACTAGATTTTCTACCGCCCACGTACAGGGGTGTCAAGACGGACGATTCGCCGCACCGAGGACGGTTTTCCGCAACGCCTTTTCGAACGCCTCGGTGGCGTCGTCCCAGGAAAACGAGGTGGCGGTTCGATAGGCGGCGTCCGACCACGAATGCCATTGATGCGCCGACGCGCCGGCCATCTCGACGATCGCCGCGGCCATCTCGTCGGACGATTCGTGTCCCACCAGCTTCCCGCCGCCCCCCCGCAGCAGCTCGGGCGCGGCACCGGCGGGGGTGGCGATCACGGGAGTTCGACAGGCCATCGCCTCCAGAGTCGGCAGCCCAAACCCCTCCATGCGGCTCGGTTGCAGGAACATGTCAAACGAGGCGTAGAGATCGCGCAGGGCGTTCTGGGCCGGGCGGAGGGTGAATTCGAACCAATCGGGCAAAGGTAGCGGCGGTCCCGGCGGGAGCGTACCGAAGCAAATCACCCGAAGATTTGGAACGGATTGCTTCGCCTTCAAGATGGCGGCGACGGCGATATCGCTGCCCTTGATGGAGCCGGGGACATAGACGAAGCCTGCGGTCGGGATCCGTTGCTTGTCACGGACAGGCGCGTAGAACAGCTTGGTGTCGACGCTGTTTGGGACGCAAATGGCGGTCGGATCGCCAAACTTGTCGCGGGCCATCTCCGACAACCAGTTGGCAACCACGATCTTCTGCATCGGCAAACGCCAGGTGGCGTTCGCCCGTTCGGTCGGAACCCCGGGGATCGACGGTTCGTAGCCCTGGAGGAAATAGACCTTCCGGCCCTTGGCGGGTGAGAGCGCCGCGACCATGGGCGCGGTCTCCCACCAGGTCGCGATGACGACATCCGCGTCCGGCACATCCGCGTCGGTGATCGGCCCGGGGTGCGAGAGAATGCGCAGCGACTGCAACGATTCAAAATGAGTCACGCGCGGGGACTTCATCCAGGGCGGCGGCATCTCACCGCGCAGGACGCGCATCACCCGATGTCTGAAGGCCAGTTGTCGCTCACTGGTCGCGACGACCGCGACCTCGTTACCGCGGCGCTGTAACCGCTCGGCGTACGTCGCGAGGACACGCATCCCGCCAGACTCGTCGATCGGAGGCAGGACGAAGGTGATGCGCATCATTCCCGGGATTTCGGGCGGCCAGTGTCCTTCTCCCGCACGGGGTTGTCAACCGACGGCGAGGGGCAGAACACGACCGGCGCGACGGCGAGAGAGCACGAACGATCCCAGCCAGATCGCGGTCAAGACCAGGAAGATCGCGCTGCCTTCAACAAAAGCGTCGAGGTGACCGTTATGGAATCGAAGGTGCAACTGTCGGTATCCGGCGCGAACGAGGAGCCCCAGGAAGCCCGTGAGCCCGACGGCCAATGAAAACCCAAAATCCTGTCGCAGCGAGCGCAGGTGCGAACGGAAGCACGCCCGCGCCGAAACGGCGTAGCGCAGCACTTCGGAAAGCGAGAGGCATGACACCGTGACGTAGAAGCCAAAAAAGTGAGCGCCAATGGGAAGCAGGATCACCATCCCTAGAAGCTTGCCGATTTGACTGAACAACATCGGCTGCGGTTTGCCGAGTGCCAGCAAAACGGATCCATTCATGCTGTCGAGCGTGGAGAACCAGCACCCCACCGCGAGGATCTGGACGATCATGCCTGCCTCCGCGGCGCGCTGATCGTAGAGAAACCGCACCAGCGTCGAGCCGCCCGCCAGGAGACAGGCGAAGAGCCAGCCGGCGGCGAACAGCAAGGGGCCGCGGAACTTTCGGAACATGTCTGGCATCGAGCCGCCCTGCTCGTTCACCCGGCTGAACAGCGGGAACAGGACGGTGTTGACGAGATGGCTGATGATGTAGGCGGGAAACGTCGCCCACACCAAGGCGATGCTGTAGACACCGAGCCGCTCGATCGAGACCAGCTTGCCAAAAATGAGTCGATCGGAATACGAGGCCAGGAAAGCCAGCATGGTGCTGAAGAAGATCCAGCGTCCGAAATGGGATACGGCCACCACCGTGGTGCGATCCCAACAAAATCGGTTCTTCACACCCGGCAGCACGGTGAAGCTCAGGTAGAGCCGAATGGCCGGCGAGACCACCGAACCGACCGCGAGCCCCCAGACCGAGTGGGTGAGGTAGCTCCAGATGACCATCACGACCAGGCTGCCACCCTGGCTCGCGATATCGACCAGCGTCAGGCGCCCGATGGTGAGCCGCCGACTCGCCGTGAAGAGATTCGTCGAGTTGAACGCGCTGAGCCCGCAGCCGATGGCGACGACCGGGACCAGATGGGCCAGTAGTGGCTGGTGATAAAATCTGGCGACGGGAATTGCCGCCAGGCAAGCCAGGAAGCAAATGAAGAGTCCCCGAACGACCTGCAACGTCCAGACCGTATTGAGGAAGGTGGGATCCTCTCCACGGGCATGTTGCACCACGCTTTGCCCGATCCCGATGTCGGAGAACATGCTCAACCCTTGGATGAACACATTCACGATGGCCATCAGGCCGAAGGCGTCCGGATAGAGCAACCGCCAGAGGATGAGGTTGCTCCCCAGCCGGATCGAATACCCGACGACGTAGTTGACGATCGCCCAGGCGGACCCCCGGGCGAATTTTTTCTTGAACGCGTGGTCATCCTCCGCGCCCGGCGGCGGGGGGGACGGCTCGGCCGGTGCCGCGACCGGGGCACTGCTGGCCGGGGGACCGCTGGCCGGGGCACCGTTGGCCGGGGCACCGGTCGCCGGGGGACCGTTGGGAGGAAGCGCAGCGCTCAACTCGCGAACCAGATCCGATCGCCCACCGACGGCTTGGTCGGCGCCAGGGGCATCACTTCCAAAAGCCTGGGGAGTGTCGGCACAATGTGGGCGGTGGAACGCAAGACAGCGCGGGGGATGTGTCGGTCAGACTACCCGGAAAGCGGGTCTCCGTCCCCTACCCTTTGAGCGGGCGAATCTCTTTCACGAACAGCGGCGCGTCTCCGCCCCACAGGCACTTACCGCCCTTGCGTAGGTCGAACCGCCAGCCGTGGGCGGTGCAGGTGAGGACGCCGCGCTCGATGATCGCGTACTCGAGGTCGCGTCCCCGGTGGGGGCAAAACTTCTGGCAGACGTATTCCATCTGCTCGTCCTGGACCGTGATGAGGACGGGGTCGAGCCGCCGCACCAGATCGAACAGGACCTCGTCGTGGCGGTAGTCGAGATGGTTCATGAAGCGGACAGAATCCTGGTCGGGATCCCGGCGGACGGTGACTTCGCGGGCCATCAGGAGGTCGTGCCAGGTGACCTTCTGCTGCAAGATCAGGCTCATCCAGTCGCTGTCCAGGGTCAGCACGTAGTTGGCCGGCTCTTCACATTCCGTCTGGTAGCGGTAGGGTTTCTTTCGAAAGTCGACCCACACCGACGGGCCGTCGGGCAGACGAAACTGAACCAGGAGGCCCAGGTTCCAGGTCATGTCTTCGAACTGGAAGAAATCGCGGAGATACGAACGCACCTCCTTGGAATCGACCGGCTGGGCCTGCGCGCGCAGCTCGGCCAGGTGGCGCTCTCGCAGGGGCGCTCGAACCAGGCGGTATTCTTCCAGGTAGGTCCGCTTGTCTTGATAGGGCTTCCGCGACGAGAATTCCCAGCCGCCAGCCTCCCCGGTCGCGACGTCGCCGGGGTAGAGGATCCGCAGCCGCTCCGCGAGAGCGGGCGCCTCGCGCGCCGTCTTCGCCAGCAGCTCATCGGTATCGAAAAAGATGCTGTCGCCGAAGTTCAGCTCGAATCCCCGATGGTCTAGGAAGCAGGGCGGCCCCCCGGTGGGGACCACGTACCGCGCCCCGACCTCGCCGGCCGCGGCCCAGAAACGCCGCGCGATCCGCTGCACCTCGGCGTCGACGTAGGTCTTCGTCTGCTCGGGCGAGAAATCGTAGGCGGACGGGAAATAGGAGGCGCCCGAGAACTGGACGAAGTGCAGCGCCGGTTTCATGGCCGCCAACCGGACCATGGCTTCACTGTCGAGCTGGCAATCGTTCTGATCGACGACGACTTCCCCCTCGGCCTGCAGGACCAGCGTGGATCCCAAGATGTGCTTTGTCGGTGAGGTAACCAGCGTCAGGCGCGCGCCGTTTCCCAGGTCGAACGGCTGCCAGTCGGCAAGCTCCACCACCTCGACAAACCCGAGCTGTCGGAGCGACTCCGCCCAGGTCCGAGAGGGAAAGGCTGGAACGACGACCCGGATGGTCTTCGGAAAGGCCGCCACCGTCTCGAGGTCGAAGCGATCGGGCCGGGGACTGCTGAGAAAGAGCGTCGGCGCGTCGTGGAGATCCGTCGCGACGAGATGCGCGTTGGCCGGGAACTGGTGCCAGCTCCCCAGGTAGGCACCCCGGGTCGACAGCCAGGGATCGCAAACGACACGCGTCGCTCCGAGCCGGAGATCCAGCCCGCAATGGCCCAGGAAGGTGATCGTCGATCTCATCGGGACCTGCTAAAAATGCGGTCGAGATGGCCAACATGATCGTGGAGCCGGTGACGCTGGAAGGACCGCGGTTGCGGCTGGAGCCGCTCTCGCAGACACACCAGGCCGCGCTCTGCGCGGTCGGCCTCGACGAGGAGCTGTGGCGCTGGATTCCCGCGCCGGTGCGCACGCCGGAGGAGATGACGGCCTACATTGCCTTCGCGCTCGGGGAACGGGCGCGCGGCGCGGCGCTTCCCTTCGCGGTCGTCGAAAGAGCGAGCGACCGGGTCATCGGCAGCACCCGTTACGGCGCCATCGAGCCGGCGCATCATCGGGTCGAGATCGGCTGGACCTGGCTCGGTAGTCCCTGGCAGCGCACGGCGACCAACACCGAAGCGAAGTACCTGCTCCTGCGGCACGCCTTCGAAACCCTGGGTTGCATACGCGTCGAGCTCAAGACCGATTCTCTCAATGAACGATCGCGCGCGGCCATTCAACGAATCGGGGCGCGCGAAGAGGGAATTCTCCGCAACCACATGATTACCGCCAGCGGAAGGATCCGACATACCGTCTATTACAGCATCGTCGATTCTGAATGGCCCCAGGCGAAGACGGACCTCGAACGTAAGCTCGGCATTTGAGCACCGACCGCGCCATTTTCACGCCGCGGCCGCGCTACCACGATCGACCCTGCCGCTGCCACCCCGGGGCCCTCACCGCGGCGTCTCGGAAAACGCCTGGCCGAGCCGAACCAGATCCCCGAAGGTGGCGATCTCACCCAGATTGATCCCGAGCCGGGTGGACTCTTCCGCCAGGTCGACGTTGAAATCTTCCCCCAGCCGCAGCATGAGGGAGACCAGGGAAAAGGAGTCCAATCCGATCTCGTCGCGCAGTGAAAGCTCGGGCCGCAACGGACGCTCCGCCGGCGGGTGCAGCGCATACTCGAGAACCAGGTCGGTTATCTTCGACTCGACCGATTCGGCCGCCGCCGCCGCGCTGGATTCACCCACAGTAACCTACCTTTCCCGTCATGTATGCCAAGCCCAAGCTCACCGGCGAATGCGTCCGTGACATGTACGTCGATTTGGAGATTTATTCCAGGTGGTTTTTTTGAGACCGGAATTGAAAATTACCCACTAATAACAGCACGATTTTGCCCTAGCCGCTATTGACGCCAAAATCCCGTCTGCGGTAGTCTGCGCCCCATGGCAACGTCGATGGGTCAGGAGTTTGGGATTAGGCGGGTGTACGACACAACGCAGAAAAAGGGCGTTGGCGTCTCGTTGCGGCTGAGCGATCGGGAGGTGCAGCTCGGCGCAAAAGAGTTCGACCTGTACGAGAAGGTCGCCGAGCAGGTTCCCAGCATTCGATCGCAGAAGGAAGTTGCGGCTGAGCTGGGTATGGATGAGGGCCGCCTCACCCGATTGCTGAGCGCGCTCGAAAGCGCCGGGCTGGTCTACCGCGCGGGCGCCATTCCGGCGACATTGAGCGGCGTCGAGCTCCACACGTTGTTCAACAAGGTCTTGCCGAGCTGGCTCGACGAGGCGTTCTCGCACCCGTTCTGGGAGCGGATGACCAGCGGCAAAGGATCGCGCCGGATGTACTCCGGTTGGCTCATCGAGCTCTACCACTACACGCGCAACGCCAACCGCCACATGCCGCTCTCCTGCGCGCACGCCCGGGAGAAATCGATCAAGAACATGCGCGCCAAGCACTACGCGGAGGAGTGGAACCACTACCACTACTTCCTCAAGGCGCTCAAGGCGCTGGGGTTCTCCGAGGACAGCGTCATCAAGTCGGTGCCGCTGCCGATGTCGCTGGCGCTCTCGAACTTCATGCGCCAGGCCGCGCGTGAGGACATCCTGGCCTACTCGATCTGCTCGGCGGTGCTCGAAGGCACGACCGTAGATCGGGGCGCCTACAACCCGTACTACGAGACCTGCGCCAAGCTCTACGATCTGCCGGCAGAGTCCATCGCGCCGATCTATGCGCACCTCGATCTCGACGTGCAGTACCAGCACTCGGATCTCTTCCTGGACATCCTGGGCAAGGTCGATTCGATTCCGGCGGCGCGGGCGGGCCGAATTCTCGAGTACGGCCATCAGCTCATCGAGCACATCTGGCTCTGGACCGACAGCATCGAGAAATACTATGGCGTGGAGTCAAATCCGATGCCGCGTCCGGCGTTCAGCAAGTTGCTCGACTAGTCAGTGATGTCAGCGATAAAGCGGGGAGAAGCCTGATGGAAATGCAGCACCCAGTCCTCAAGCGCACGGCCAAGGTCGTGCACGGCAAGAACGACAAGCTCGCCATCCAGTACATGGGGCAGGAAGTGACCCTGGAAGGTGCGGCGGCGAAGCTCTTCGACAAGATGCTGCCGTACCTGGACGGCAACACCGGCATCGGCGGGATCGCCGAGCGGATCTCGGAGTCGCCCAAGCGGCTCCAGTCGCTGACCCAGCAGCTCGGGAAGACCGGCATTCTCGGCTTCAAGGACGCCGACAACGGCGAGCGCATCACCGGCGAGCAGTTCTACGAGATCCACCGGGCCTACGTGAACGACTGGCTGCAGCCGATCTACGATCACCCCTTCTGGGAGAAGGTCGTCACCGGCAAGGCGTCGCGCGCGCAGGTGCTGGGGTTCGCCTTCGAGAAGTACCACTACATCGAGGGGGCCTTCGAGCACATGGCCATTGCGGCCGCGAACGCCACGCCCGAGATGATGCCGCACCTCGCCCGCCACTTCATCGAGGAGTACAACCACGGCGACATCTACCGGAAGGGGCTGCAGAGCCTGTTCCCCAACGACCTCATCCTGCGCGCCCAGCCGCTCCCCAGCACCCGGGCGCTGGTCAACTTCCTCAGCGAGTCGGCCGCCCGCAACTCGTTCGGTTACTACGCGGGGAACGAGCTCCTTCAGATGACCGAGAACACCGGCGAAGAGAAGGACAACAGCTCGATCAACGACTTCTACGATGCGATGCGGAAGCACTATCCGTACACCGACAAGGTGATCGACGCTTTCATCGCGCACACCAACGCCGACCAGAAGCTGGGGCACGAGAACGTCTTCCTGGAGATGTGCCAGAGCATCCCGCCGCTGACGCGGACCGAGGTGGACGACGCCTTGAACATCGTGCGCTCGATGGCCGAGCACCTCTACCTGTTCATGGACGGTATCGACACGTTCTACGCCCGCTTCCCGACGATCCCGCGCGCTCCCTGCGACCTGCTTTCCGAGTAGGCCTCGGGCTTGCCTCCCGGATCGCTCAACTACGGAGAGGCCGAGTTCCGACGTATTCGCGAGCTCGGCGGAGGTCCGCTCGAGGTGCCCGAGGATCTGCGCCGGGTCCTCGACGGGATCGGATACCTGCACGACTGGCGTGACGCGTACCGCGTCCAATCGGTGAAGGCTTCGCTGCACAGCGAAAAGATCACCTGCATCGACTCCGCCATCCTGGCCTACGGTCTGCTGGAGCTGCTGTTCGGCGACGTCAAGCGGCGCCTCCTGGCCATCCACCGCCGCGATCCCGTATCGGGCGAAGAGGTCGGCCACTGCGTGGCGCTCCACTGGAACGACGCGGGCAAGGTCGGATCGTTCGCCAAGTCCAACTATGACGGGCTCGGCCACCGCGATGCGGTTTTCGACGACGAGACGGCGATCGCGGCCAGCTACGCGCAGACCTACCTCAAGATGGGGTTCCAGCCGCTCTACTTCGGGGTGACGACCCTGGAAGAGTGCGCGCCCGACATCGACTGGCGCTACTCGCCCGACGAGCTCAACATCCTCTCGGCGCGAATCCAGGAACACTACGAGTACTCGTTCATGCTGGCGACATGACCCCGCCCGATGCACCGCCTGACCCGATCGCCCGCTACGCGGAGGTGTCGGATCTGTTGGAGGGGCTCCGGCGCTTGCCGGCCGATCGGCCGGCGCTCAGCTTCTACCGGGGCAAGACGCTGGTCGGGCGCCTCGGCTACGGCCAGCTGCTCGCGGGCGTGGACCGGTTCACCCGGCGCCTGCGCGACGAGCTCGGGGTCCGCCGGGGAGACTGTATCGCGGTGCTGTCGCCCAACCGCCTGGAGGTTCCAGCGCTGATCCTGGCGGTCATGCGCCTCGGTGCCGCGGTGGTCCCCCTCAATCCGACCACGCAACCCTCGGACTGGGATTATATCCTCGAACACTCGGCGGCCCGGCTGATCTTCGGAACCCGCGAGCTCCTCGGGCGGCTCGTCCGACGACCGGAGACCGCCTGCGCGTTCGAAGACGAGCCCGAGCCGGTCCCGGAGAGCCCCCGCACGCCGCCCCCAGACCCCGCCGCCGCCGGCTCGCTGGCCGAGACCATGGCGATCGTCCTTTACACCTCGGGCACCACGGGAAATCCGAAGGGCGTCGCCCTCGGCCAGTCGAGCCTGCTCGCGAACGCCTGGAGCCTGGCGGTGAGCTTCGGGTTCCGGGACGAGATCCAGTTTGCCGTCTTGCCGCTCTACCACGCACACGCGCTGGGATTCGGCCTCATGACCACCCTGACCACCGGGGGGCACCTGGTCTTCACGGATCGCTTCGATCCCTTCTCGTGGGCCGAGGTGATGCGCGCCGAATCGGTGACCTTGACCAGCGTGGTCCCCACCCTGCTGGCGCCGCTGCTTCAGATCGGCGTGCGCCACGACCGGGTCCCGACGCTGCGCACCGTCCTGGTCTCGTCAGCTCCCCTGTCGGCGGCACTGGCGCGCGCGTTCGAGGCCAAGACCGCCATTCCGCTGGTGCAGGGATGGGGCCTGTCGGAGTACACCAATTTTGCTTGCTGCCTGCCGCCCGGGCTGCCCGACGACGATCGCCGACACTTGCTCTACGGCGACGAGCTGACCTCGATCGGAAGCCCTCTGCCCGGCACCGAGGTGAAGGTCGTCGGTCCGACCGGCGCGACCGCAGACGCGGAGGAGCGCGGCGAGCTCCAGATTCGGGGGCACAGCACGATGCTCTCCTACTTCCGCGACCCCGCCGCGACCGCGGCCACCATGGCGGGCGACGGGTGGCTGCGCACGGGCGACGAGGGCTTCTTCCGGATGTCGGGCGGAAGGCCGGTCTTCTTCATCACCGGGCGGATCAAGGAGACCATCATCCGCGACGGCGACAAGCTGAGCCCGCTGGCGATCGAGCGGCGCATCCTGGCCGATCTGCCCGAGATCGAAGGTCGGATGGTCGTGCTTGGATTCCCCCACGAGGTGCACGGCGAGGAGATCGGCGTCTACATCGAGGGCGAGGAGATCGGCGACGAGCTGGCCGCCCGGCTGACCAAGGTGGCGAGCGAAATGCCCGCCGACGCGCGCCCGAAGGTGATCCTGCACGGCGCTGCGCCGATTCCACGCACCCACACCGGCAAGATCCAGCGGCGAAAGCTGCACCCGACCTTCGCGCCCTTCAGCAACTGCCGCGGCGCGCTCCGGATCGTGCGCGTCTAGCGCGCCGGTCGCTCAGCGCCGCAGGCTCAAGATCAGACCGGTGCAGAGAATCCACAGACCGATGGTGCCGAGGAGCGGCCTGTCCTTGAGGAAGATCTCCTCGGGGCTGCCGCCGGCGTTCTGCGTGTGGGCGAGGTAGAGGTACCGGAAGAGCCCGAAGATCACGAACGGGATGGTCAACATCATGAGGTTGTCGGCCGGCAACCTGGGCGAGGTGAAGGTATAGAGCGAGTAGGCCATGATCGTCGACGAGGCGGCGATGCTGGTCAGGCTATCGACCAGGGAGGGCGTGTAGCTCGCCAGGTTCTTGCGATGGTCCCCGGCGGCGCTGTCGAGGAGCAGGAGCTCGTTCCGCCGCTTGCAGAGCCCCAGGAACAGAGCTCCCAGCAACGTCACGATGTAGAGCCAGGGCGAGATCGCCGCCCCGATCACGACGGCGCCCGAGATCGCGCGCAGCACGAACCCGACGGCGAGGATGAAGACATCCAGCAGCACCAGGTTCTTGAGCAGGAAGATGTAGCCGAACTGGAGGACCAGGTAGCCGACCACGATGCCCGCAAACGGGGGACTGAGCCAGTAGGCCGCCACCAGGCACGCCGGCATCAGCAGCACCGCCGTGAGGACGGCGACGGCGGGACGCAGTTGGCCCGCGGCGACCGGGCGATTTCGCTTGGTCGGGTGCTGCCGATCCTTCTCGGCATCGAGCACGTCGTTGAGCAGATAGATCGAGCTCGAGATCAGACAGAACAGCGCGAAGGTGGCGGCCGAGCGGCCCAGCAGGCTCCACATCGAATCCGAGAGCGGTCGCCAGCGCTCGTTGATCGTGAAGACGAATGCCGCGAAAACCAGCAGGTTCTTGATCCACTGCTTGGGCCGCATCGTCCGCAGAAGTGCGAGCGGTGCGGAGGGGCCTTCGGATGGGGATTTTCGTTCGGGCACCGTCAGCGTTCCAGAACCAGCCGGTAGCGGACCTGGTTCTGCCGCAGCCGGGTCAGGCCCGCGTTGGCCTCCCCCATGGGCATCCGCTGAATCTGCGGGACAACGCCATGGCGGGTCACGAATCGCAACATCTCGCGGATGACGGCGCGGCCACCGATGTCGCTGCCGGTGATCGATCGCTGGCCGGTGATCAAGAGGGACGGCGGAAATTGCATGATCATCCCCGGGGGGATGCCCAGCAGACACAGGGTTCCGTTCGCCTTCAAGGTCTGAAGGTAGGTCGTCCAATCCAGGCGGGCTGCCACCGTCGACAGGATCAGATCGAATCGGCCGAAGTGCTTGCGGATCTCCCGCGCGTCGGTGGAGGAGGCAAAATCGTGCGCGCCCATGGCCAGGGCCTCGGGCTTCTTGTCGGGCGAGGTCGAGAAGGCCGTGACCTCGGCGCCGAGCGCGCGCAACATCCGGATCGCCATGTGTCCGAGACCGCCGATCCCGATGACCGCCACGCTGCTGGTGGCGCCGATGCCGTAGCGGCGCATCGGCGCGTAGACCGTCACCCCCCCACAGAGCAGCGGAGCCGCCGCGGCGCTGTCGAGGTCGGGCGGAAGCGCGAAGGCGAAGCGTCCGTCGATCCGGATCCGGTCCGCTAGTCCGCCGTGGTGGCCCATGCAGGTGGCCTGCTGGCGGGGACAGAGGTTCTCCTCGCCGCCGAGGCAGAGATCGCATTCGAGGCAGGCGCTTCGCTGCCACCCCACGCCCACCCGCTGTCCGAGCTCCAGATGCTTGACCGCGCTCCCCATCGCGCCAACGGTGCCGACGATCTCGTGACCGGGGACCTGCGGATACTTGCTGCGCGACCAGCTGTCGTCGATGAGGTGAATGTCGCTGTGGCACAGGCCGCAGTGCGAGATCTCGATCTCGATGTCGTTGGGGCCGAGCTCTTCGGGCTGGTAGGAAAAATCCTCGAGAGCGGCGCCCTTCGTGAGCGCGGCCTGCGCCTGGATAGCTGCCATCTAGGCGGCCCGCGAGGTCAGGTACCGCTGCTTGAGATGATCGGTGATCGCGCTCGAGACGAACTCCTGGGCCCAGCGGGCCGTGAAGGTATGGTCGGTTCCCCTGACCTCCGTCCGGAGATAGCCGGACAGCGAGGCCAGCGCGCGCATCTCGCGGCCGTAATTGGCGTCGACGTAGTCGACGCCCGGATCGTGCTCGGTCACCACCAGGTAGGTGTCGACGCCCCGTTCCGCCATGATGCGGAGGCATTTCGGAACGTCGTTTTCGCGCGGCTTTTCCGAAGAGCTGGGCGGGGCGTCGTTGCGCCCGGTGCCGAGAGCCTTGCTCACGGCGCTGCTGACGGCGCGTTTCAGCTGATCCGCGACCTTGGGGGCGACGATGCGGGCCGCGCGCGCGACGTCGGCGTCACCGCGCAGAAGCTTCTTCAATGAGTCCGTCTGCAAGAGCGATCCCTGGTAGGCGCGCGCCTGCTGATAGGAGTCGACCATGCTGAGATCGTTCACGCAGAACGTCCTGGGGTTGATCATGACCGCGCCAGCCACCCGTGGGTTCCGGAAGCCGACCTCGAAGGTGATGTCGCCTCCGGAGCAGAGCCCGGTGAGGATGAACCTGTCGACTTTGATGTTGTCGGACAGGAAATCCATCGCCGCCTGCACGTCCTCGTCTCGGTCGAGTGGATAGGTCAGGTTCTCTTGCGCGCCCGCCGCGACGGGGCTGTCTCCGATTCCGGAGAGATCCACGCGGAACACCTGAAACCCCAGGGCGGCCCAGCGTCGCGCCATCGGCACATAGAGCCGATGCGCGCCGATGCGATGAATGGACCCCGCGTTGAGCATGATGATCGCGGGCAGGTCGGCGCGCTTCGCGGCGGGCGGTGGGCTGGTCAAGATGCCGAACAGGTTGCGCCGACCGCCGAAAATGACGGCGCTCTCGCGGAGGGTCGGAGCCGCGGCGGCCGGCGCCGAGACGGACCCGCCGGGCGCCTGGTCGATCGCTGGACGCTCCTGCGGGGGAACGTCCTCGCCCAGCCAGCCGGTGACCGCATCGATGATCGCCTGCGGGACTTCGGAATCCTGCGGCCGCGTGATCAGGAACTTCTGACCCGGCATGTGCCGGGTGGTCACCCGACCGCCCAGCGCCGTCAGATGGGTGCCGAGCGCGTTCGCCGACGACAGGTTGGCCGTGTCGACGATCAGAGTCCGCCGCGCGGGCGACTGCTTGATGGCGAAGAGATCTACCGCCGCCAACGAATCCACGGTTGCCGGCGTGAGGAGAAAACCCAGCGCCTCCTGCCCCTCGGCCGACGGCGGTCCACCCGAGAAGCTCGCCGGCTCCAGCATGGTGTGCATCTTGTGCGCCTTGGTCGCCTCGGAGACGTAGGCGCTTCCGGATTCGTGCGCGCCCCAAAGCACCAGGGCCTCGACGCCGCCCAGATCCTGGGCAGCCAGCGCGGCGAACGTCGCGCCCAGCTTCAGGCCCAGCAGGGCCAACGGCTGGACGCCGCTGCGGGCCCGCAGCTCGGCGGCGGCTCGACCCACGTCGGCGCGCCAGGTGGCAACCCGATCGGGATCCCGCTCGTCGCCCGAGGAGTCTCCGGTCCCGTCGAAATCGAACCGAAGCACGGGAAAACCGGCACCGGCCAGGGTCTCCGCCAAATGGCGAAAGGCGCGGTGCGCCCGGATCAGGTCATCCCCGATGGGGTTGCACAGGACAACGCCCAACCGACGAACGCCTGATCCGGAAGGCGGATGGTAGAAACCGAAAAGCGGCCTTTCGGCGACCCCGAAATAGATCGGGTGCTTTCCGATTGGCGGCTGACCCATCCCTTCCCTTTTTCTACGCTGACCCCCCGCGCTGTCAAGCCCGGCGCGAGGGCTGCCCGGTCGCTTACTCCGCCAGAACGCCGCGGGGGCGAACGGGCACTTCCAGCTTTCGGATCTCGATCTTGAACTCAGAGTCCTGGCTGGTTGCCGGAGTCGGAAGGCCGTCCGACTGGGTGGTGCTGGTCTCGCTGCCGTCGGTCGTCTTGTCTTTGTTCGCGTCCATGTGATTTCTCCCCAGATACATTGTTACTGAAACTTTGTTCGATCTACCGTTCCCCGACGCATCCAGTCACTCTCACCGTCAGGGCGCTCACTCCGAATCCAACGCTAATCTGTCGCCTTATTCCCGCCCCACAAGATCCGGCTGGACCTGGATGTTACTGGAACTTGTGGCTCGGTTAAAGGGGTAATCGGTGACCCTTCGGTAACGCCCAGATTCCGAACGGGATTTGGGGCGCCGTCTAGCTGGCGGCGACCTCGACCCGGGGCGATCTCTGGACGGCCGGGGTGGCGACCCGGGCCAGGGGGAGCTCGAGCGCATCGGCCAGGGCGGTCGCGCTGGCCTCGATGATGTTCTGCGAAACCCCGATGGTGCTCCATCGCTCTTCGCCCCGGGCCGACTCGATGAGGACACGCGTCTTGGCGCGGGTGGCCGCCTCGGGATCGAGGATGCGTACCTTGTAGTCGGCGAGGCGGACGTCGCGCACCAGCGGAAAGTGGGGGTTGAGCGCCTTGTGAAACGCGCCGTCGAGCGCGTGGACGGGTCCCGTTCCCTCGGAGACCGTGTGGACGACTTCGTCGCCGATCTTGAGTTTCACGGTCGCCTCCGCGAACATCGAGTTGCCCCGGCGGCGTTCTGAAAGCACCACCACGTCGAGCACCTCGAAGGGGGGGATATATCCGGGTTGGCTGCGGCGGCTCAGCAGCTCGAACGAGCCCTCGGCCGCCTCGAACTGGTAGCCCTGGCTCTCGAGATCTTTGATGTGATCGAGCACGGTACGCTCGGTCCCTTGCATGTCGACGCCGAGCTCGCCGGCTCGCATGCGGACGTTGCCTCGGCCCGACAGCTCCGAGACCACGATATGGCGCCGATTGCCGACCTTCTCCGGGACGATGTGCTCGTAGCTGGCGGGAAGCTTCTCGACCGCGGCCACGTGCATCCCCCCTTTGTGGGCGAAGGCAGAATGGCCCACGTAGGGGGCGTGCGCCCGCGGCCGGATGTTGGCGATCTCGCTCACCGCCCGCGACAGCTCGGACAGGCGCGCCAGGTTCTCGTCCGGGACGCAGCGCAGGCCCATCTTGAGCTGCAGGCCGGCGATGACCGAAATCAGGTTGGCGTTGCCACACCGCTCGCCCCACCCGTTCATCGTTCCCTGAACTTGCTCGCAACCGGCCTCGATGCCGGCGAACGCGTTGGCGACGGCCACGTCGCAGTCGTTGTGGGTGTGGATGCCGAGCTTGGTCGGGATGGTCTGGCGGACGATCCCCACCACCTCCGTAATGGTCCCCGGGAGGCTCCCGCCGTTGGTGTCGCACATCGTGACCCAGTCGGCGCCCGCGGCGGCCGCGGCCTTCACGGTCGCAAGCGCGTACTCCCGATCGGCGCGGAAGCCGTCGAAGAAGTGCTCGCAGTCGTAGACCACCTCACGCCCCTTCTGTTTGAGAAAGGCGACGCTGTCCGCGATCATCGCCAGGTTCTCGTCCAGCGTCGTGCCGACGATCTTGGTGACGTGCAAGGTCCAGGTCTTGCCGACCACCGCCACGGCGGGCGTCTCCGCGGCCACCATCGCCGCCAGGATCGGGTCGGTCTCGGCGCGCCCGCCTGCCTTGCGGGTCATCCCGAACGCGGTCAGCTTGGCGTGGCGAAAGTTGACCGACTTGGCCCGCTGGAAGAACTCCACGTCCTTGGGGTTGGATCCCGGGTAGCCGCCCTCGACGAAATGAATGCCGAAGCCGTCGAGCAGACGCGCGATCTTGAGCTTGTCCTCGACAGACAGAGAGAGACCCTCGCTCTGGGTGCCGTCGCGCAGGGTGCTGTCGAAGAGTTGGACATTCATGATGGAGCTCCCAAGATGAATGGCCAGCCTAGGCGACTGCCGAGGCGATCTCCAGCGCCAAATGGCTGCGCTGCGTCGAGCCCGACCGCCCGTTCGGCGCGGCGAACAGAGCGGAATTCAGCGCGGCAACGCGTCCGCGGGAATGTCCGCCAGCATCGGATTTTCCTGATCCCGCTCCGACACGATCGCCTTTTTGACCTGCCAATCCAGGCCCAGCGCGGGATCGTCCCAGCGCACGCCGCGCTCGTCGCTGTTGTCGTAGTACTCGTCCACCAGGTAGGTCATGAAGGAATCGACCACCGCGCAGAATCCGTGGGCGACCCCCTTGGGAATGTAGAGACCGAAGGGATGGTCCTGGCCGAGATCCAGCATCTCCGTGTGGCCGCGCGTCGGCGACGACACGCGGAGGTCGAAGAGGGCCGCGCGCACGCGTCCCGAGGGGACCAACCAGAAGTCGGCCTGTTTGAGGTGATAGTGCATGCCGCGCAGCACGCCCGCTTGGGAGAACGACACGTTCCCCTGCACCATGTCGCCCACCCCCGGAATCCACGAGCGGCGGAAGCTCTCGAAGAAATAGCCGCGATCGTCGGAGAAGGCGCGCAGCGGGACGATGTAGACGCCGCCGATTCGCTCGGAGGCGCGGGCCGGGTTGGGTGGAGTTGAGCTCATGGGCGCAGCCTATCAGATCCCCATCCAGCACGATGGCGGGACGCTCAAAACGGGCTAAAGTGGCGGGCCCATGGGAGACCCGACCCTGAAAAAAGTCCGCAAGGCGGTGGTGCCCGTCGCCGGCCTTGGAACGCGATTTCTGCCGGCGACCAAGGCAGTCCCCAAGGAGATGTTGCCGCTGGTGGATGTGCCCAGCATCCAGATCATCGTCGAGGAGTGCGTGGCGGCCGGCATCGAAGAGATCATCTTCATCACGGCGCGCGGCAAGTCGGCCATCGAAGACCATTTTGATCGGGCGCCCGAGCTGGAGGCGCTGCTGGAGCGCCGCGGGAAGAAGGACGATCTGGCGGCGGTCCGTCGACTCACCGAGCTGGCCCGCTTCGTTTCGGTGCGACAGGGCGAGGCGCGCGGGCTCGGGCACGCGGTCCTCTGCGCGCGCGCCGCCGTGGGCGACGAGCCGTTCGCCGTGTTGCTCGGCGACGATCTGCTCGACGCCGAGGTTCCCGGCATCCGCCAGCTCATCGACGTGTATGCGCGCACCGGCACCGGTGTGGTGGGTCTCAAGGAGGTGCCGGCCGGGCAAGAGCACCTGTACGGAATCATCGACGGCGATCGGACCGCGCCCCGCGAGCTGCGCGTCCGGCAGCTCGTCGAAAAGCCGGCGCCGGGGACCGCGCCGTCGCGGCTCGCGATCATCGGACGTTACGTGCTGCCGCCCGAGATCTTCGAGATCCTGGAAGCGACGCCGCCCGGCCGCGGCGACGAGATTCAGCTCACCGACGGGCTCGCGACGCTGTGCGCGCGCCGAGGTCTGCACGGGCTGGAGGTGGAGGGCAATCGCTTCGACGTCGGCGATCGGGCGGGGTACGTGGTGGCGCTGGTGCACTACGCGCTGCGCCGGGCCGACATCCGCGACGAAGTGCGTGCCGGGATCGAGAAGCTGCTCGGGGCGCGCCCATGAACCTGCTGGTCACGGGAGGCGCCGGCTTCATCGGCTCGTCGTACGTGCGGTTGGCGCGGCGGCAGCGGCCCGACGCCCTGGTGGTCAACGTCGACGCCCTCACCTACGCCGGCAACCTGGAGAACCTGCGCGATCTCGAAGGCGACTCGAAGCACCTCTTCGTGCGGGCGGACATTCGCGACGGCGCGAAGATGCTGGAGCTGCTGCGAACGCACGCCATCGACGCGATCGTGCACTTCGCCGCCGAGAGCCACGTCGATCGCAGCATCCTGTCGGCCGAGCCGTTTCTCGACACCAACGTGGTGGGAACGCTGCGCCTCCTAGAGGCGGCGCGCGCCGCCGGGGTGCGGCGGTTCCTTCAGGTCTCGACCGACGAGGTCTACGGCTCCCTGGGACCGGAGGGCGCCTTCGAGGAGACCACGCCCGTTTCGCCGCGCAGCCCCTACTCGGCCAGCAAGACCGCCGCCGATCACTTCGTGATGGCCTTTCACCACACCCACGGCATGGACACCGTCATCACCCGCTGCTCCAACAACTACGGCCCGTTTCAGTTTCCCGAGAAACTGATCCCGCTCATGATTCTGAACGCCTTCGAGGGCAAGCCGCTGCCGGTCTATGGCGACGGCCTCTACGTGCGCGACTGGATCCACGTCGAGGATCACTGCGAGGCGGTCGACCTGGTGCTCGAACGCGGCACGACCGGAGAGGTCTACAACGTGGGCGCCGAGAACGAGCGTCCCAACATGGACGTCGTGCGCACCATCTTGCGGCTGACCGGCCGCGACGAGTCCCTCATCCGCCACGTCCCCGACCGGCCCGGCCATGACCGCCGCTACGCCATGAACGCGCGCAAGGTCCGCGAGCAGCTCGGCTGGCGCCCACGCCACAATTTCGACCAGGGTCTCGCCGACACCGTGGCCTGGTACCGCGCCAATCCCGCCTGGGCCGATCGCATCCGCAGCGGCGCCTACCGCGACTACTACGAAACGCAGTACGCCTCACGGTTGGCCGCGACCTAAGAGCGAGGGCTCGATCGCGTGGGCGCGGGCCGGCTTCGCCGGCACGAGCCCTTCGCGGGAGGCTCGGAACCCTCCCAGGGTTCCGAACTCGATCAGTTCGGCGGGACGGCGCCGCCGACTTCGATCAGACGGCGCTGCAGGAAACGGCGGTCGGACTGGTTGCCCGCCAACGCGAGAGCCTGCCGGTAGGCGGCGGCGGCCTCCGAGAAGCGGCCGAGGCGGCGCAGCAGATCGGCGCGCGCGGCCGGCAGCAGGTGGTAGTCGGCGAGCGCGCCGCTGGCCGCCAGCGCCTCGATCCGGCGCAGGCCCTCGGCGGGTCCCGTCGCCATCGCGATCGCGACGGCGTGGTTCAGGGACACCACCGGCGACGGATGGAGCTCGCCGAGCAGCGTGTAGAGACCGACGATCTGGATCCAATCGGTCTCCTCGGCACGCGCGCTCTGCGCGTGCACGCCGGCGATCGCCGCCTGCAGCGCGTACGGTCCCGGGAAGGCGGCGCGCAGCGTGCCGTCGATGAGCGACAGCCCCTCCTCGATCGCCCCGCGATCCCAGCGGGCGCGATCCTGCTCCTCGAGCAAGATGATTTCGCCGTCCGGGTCGACACGCGCGTCGCGGCGCGCGTCCTGCAGCAGCATCAGCGCCAGCAGCGCGCGCGCTTCGGCGGCGGCGGGCATCAGCTCGACCAGCAGACGCCCGAGCCGGATCGCCTCCTCGCAGGTCTCGCGGCGGACCAGCGCCGCGCCCGAGCTGGCCGCGTACCCCTCGTTGAAGATCAGATAGATCACCGCCAGGACCGCATCCAGCCGGGCCGGCATCTCGTCGGGCTCCGGCACGCGGTACGGGATGCCCGCTTGCCGGATCTTGGCCTTGGCCCGCACCAGCCGCTGCGCCATGGTGGCGACCGGCACCAAGAACGCGCGCGCGATCTGCTCGGTCTCGAGGCCGCCCAGCGTCCGCAGCGTGAGCGCCACCTGCGCCTCGACCGCGAGCGCCGGGTGGCAGCAGGTGAAAATCAGTCGGAGCCGATCGTCCACGGGTTCCTCGACGTCGGGCGCGGCCGGGCTGGCCAGCGCCGTCTCCAGCTCGAGCGCGGCGCGCTTCTCTTCGAAGAGGGCGCCGCGCCTCAGCCGATCGACCGCCTTGTTGCGCGCGGTCCGGATCAACCAGGCGCGGGGGTTCTCGGGCGTCCCCTCGGCCGGCCACTGCACGAGCGCCGCCTCCAGCGCAGAGGCCAGAGACTCCTGGGCGAGATCGATGTCGCCGACCAGGCGAATCAACGTCGCGAGGATTCGCCCCCGCTCTTGCCGAAAGACGCGCTCGACCGTCTCGCTTCCTGAAGCCATCGCCCGCCCGGAGCCCAGCATATCGCCCCGGGCGGACACAACAGCGATCAGGCCTTGGGCCGCGGGTAGTCGGCGGGCATCGCCATGACCGGCCGCACCTCGATGCTGCCCACGCGGGCGCCCGGGATCCGGGCGGCGATTTTGCTCGCCTCGTCGAGGTCCTTGGCCTCGACCAGGTAGTAGCCCCCGAGCTGTTCCTTGGTCTCCGCGAAGGGACCGTCGGTGGTCAGCGTCTTGCCATCGCGGACCCGGACGGTGGTGGCGGTGCTGGTCGGCTGCAGCGCATCGCCCGCCTTCATGTTCCCCGACTTGACGATGCTGGCGGTGAACTCGCCGTAGGCCTTGAACATGGCCTCCCGGTCACCCGGCGTCGCGGTCTTCATGCCTTCTTCGTTCCCGTAGATGAGCAGCATGTACTGCATGGAATCTCTCCTTGGTGGTTGGTTCGGGACCAAGCGTCCCCTCATCGGTCGATCGACGCCGAGGCCGATCGACAGGGCCGACCAATTTTTTTTCGACGCCCGGTCGAATTATTTCGGGTTCGTAAACAGAGCATTTCGCCAACGTTTCTAATAAGACAATATTTAGTCAATGAGCGCTTGATCCCGATCCATCAAGTCGCGAAGATTCGGCCGCGCGCCTCCTCGCCGCGCCTGCCAATACCGGCATCGAGAAAAAGGATCCGCCATGGGGATGCACCGCAACCGAACGTCGTCGCTCGCCACGTTGATCGTCCTCGGCTTCATGGCCGTGAGCGCCCTTGCTGCCACGGTGGCGTTTGCGCAGTCGGCCGTCGTCGCCGCGCCCGCCGCCGCGCCCGATCTGGCGGCGCGGGTCGCCGATCTGGAGGCGTACGTGACCAATGGGACGCCGAAATATCTCTCGTCCCCCGGCCCCGGCCACAACGCCTGGATGATGACCTCCAGCGCGCTCGTGCTGTTCATGACGCTCCCCGGGCTGGCGCTCTTCTACGGCGGCCTCGTGCGGCGGAAGAACGTCCTGTCGGTCATGGCGCAGTGTCTCGGCTGCGCGGGCCTCGTCACCATCTTGTGGTGGGCCGCCGGCTACAGCCTCACCTTCGCCCACGGGACGCCCTTTCTGGGCAGCCTGAAGTTCGCCTGGCTCCGGGGGGTGACCTCGGCGCCCAACCCCGACTACGGCGCCTGGGTTTCACAGAACGTGTTCGCGATGTACCAGCTCATGTTCGCGATCATCACGCCCGCCCTCATCGTCGGCGCCATCGCCGAGCGGATGAAGTATTCGGCGGTCATGGCCTTCATCGCGATCTGGATGTTCGTGGTCTATTTCCCGCTGGCCCACATGGTGTGGGGCGCGGACGGCCTCATGAACGGCGTCTGGAATGCCGGGGCATCGATCCGGTCTATCGACTTTGCGGGCGGGACGGTCGTTCACATGTCGTCGGGCTGGTCGGCCCTGGTGCTCTGCCTGATCCTCGGCAAGCGCACGGGGTTCGATCGCCGCGCCTTCCTTCCCCACAGCGTGGTCTTGACCACGATCGGCACCGGGATGCTCTGGGTCGGCTGGTACGGTTTCAACGCCGGCAGCGCGGTCGCCGCGGACGGCATCGCGGCCACCGCCTTCACCGCCACCACGCTGGCCACCGCCGTCGCCGCCACCGTCTGGCCAGCGCTGGAGTGGCTCACGCGCGGCAAGCCGACCGTGCTGGGCTTCTGCTCGGGCGCGGTCGCCGGGCTGGTCGTCATCACACCGGCGTCCGGATTCGTCACACCGTCGAGCGCCGTCATCATCGGCCTGTTGGCCGGCGTCGTCCCCTTTTTGGCCTGCACCAAGCTCAAGGCGTTCTTCAAGTACGACGACGCGCTCGACACCTTCGGCGTGCACGGCGTGGGCGGCACCCTGGGGGCGCTCTGCACCGGCTTCTTCGCCAGCCCCGAGGCCAACCCGAACCTGGCCACCAACCTGGGCGGCATCGTCGGCAAGACCCTCTGGATCGAGCAGCTCAAGGCGATGGGGCTGACCTTGGCGCTGTCGGTCGGCGCCACGGCGGTGATCGCCTTCGCGCTCAAGGCGGCGCTGGGCCTGCGTCCCAGCATCGAGAGCGAGGAACAGGGGCTCGACGATACCGATCACGGGGAGGCCGGGTATCATCCCGACGAGGGCGGCGGACACGGCGAAGCCATCGACGAAAGCCCCTTCTCGGCCGCCGTTTCACTGGCCGATACGACCCCCTAGGTCCGTGGCGCGGCGATCCCTCGGCGCATTAGGCGCAACACGATCGTTGAGGCCTGCGTCTCGAACGATCCATTTTCGGGATGAAATCCTTTATTAGCACTACAAGCTCAGTCCCGAAGCGCAGAAGCTACTCGGTCCGATCTTCAAGGGGTTCGGCTTTAGTCCCTCCGACGTGGACTTCAGTTTCGGTTGGACGCCGAAGGGGGTAAGCGCCTATACGTCTCCGTTCGGTCAGGCCCGTCACGGGTCACAAGAGGTCGTCGTCGAAAATCTAGCCGTCGGGGACGCACTCCGGTTTGGGCGCCCGCCGGGCGGCGGCGCGGAGCTCGATAAGCTCTGCCATGCGGTCGCCGTGGGCGCGCCAGACGGCGGCGGTGGCGCGTTCGAAGATGTCGGCGAGGGTGAGCGCGTCGCCCGCGTCGAGAGGGGGGAGATGGATCTGAGCGTGGCGGAGTGGGCTCCGGCGGCGAGGCTTCATGGCGCCTCCCCTCGCGCTACCTGTTACGGGCTCCCTGGCGCCGTCCAGGACGGCAGCGGGACCTGGAACGAGACGGCGTGGTTCGCCTGGGTCGTCTGGCTGGTGGCGCCGACCAAGACGTCGGAGTCGCTCAGTTGCCCCCAGCGGTAGGTTCCGTTGGGCATCGCGGTCGCGTTGGCCGTGAAGGCGTAGCCGACGCTAGAGATCCCGCCGAAGCTGGTGCTGGGGCTGCAGGTGATCTGCACCGTGTCGTCGCCGACGATCTGCACCGAATCGATGGTGGCCGCCGGCCCGGCGGCCGAGACCTCGAAGCCCTTGCCGTTCACCCACTCGGCGACCGCCTGTTGCGGCGGCGGAAGCACGCTGTCGTCGACCCACTGGAGGGGCGGCGTGGGCACGTGGAAGTGCACGTTGATGACGTTGGCATTGACGTCGACGCTGATCGGCTGCAGCGGCTGCCAGTTCTGGCCGAGCACCACCTTGTCGAAGTACACCTGCGCGTATTTTTCGCCCAGCATCTCGTAGCCGGCCGTCGTGAGGTGCGTGTTTGCTCCGTCCGCCTGCGAGTACGGATACTGGTATTTCGGCCCGATGCAGATGATGTCGCCGGGGTGGTCGAGGCCCACCATCCACTGCATCGGGCCGAAATACCAGTATCC
>CALAOV010000159.1 GCA_937889515.1 uncultured Myxococcales bacterium
GCCGCCGCCCGAGCCATCCGGGCTGCCCGCTCCGCGCCCCGGCGCCGCGCAGGAGGCTGCCGCGAGCGCGCCCGCCAGCAAAAAGGCGATCCTCTCGGTTCGACGGAAGCGTGCCGGAGAGACGGACATTGGGTTCGCTCCTCGCGTACTCGGCTCGTGGTCCCCCCAGCCCCGCCGCCGCGCGCCGCCCGGTCCACCCAATATACGACAAGGGGGCTGCCGGGATACCTCGAGCGTCGCGTCGCGGCGTCTCTAGCGCCGGCGCCGGGCGGGACGCGCGCGGGCAAGCGCGATGAGGCCGAGCAGGAGGGGCCAGCCGGCGGGCGCGCGACCGCCAGCCGCCGAGCAGGCGATGGGACCTTCGCGTCCCTCGTTCGGGCCGTAGTCGCCGCCGACCACCGTGGTGGTGCCATCGTCGGACGAGGTGCAGGTGCCGATCACCAGGTCGGCCGTCTGGTGCGCGACGCTGAGGTCGGCCAGCGAGAACGCGCGGACGTTGGAATCCGAGACCGTCACCATCTCCGTGCCGTTCTCGAACGCGCGCCGCGGGTTGCCCGGCAGCGGCAGCAGCGTGTCCTTGACCAGCGTGTCGCCCGTCCACGACAGGAGCTCGACACCGCCCCCCGCATCGTCGCAGCCCGAGCCCTGGGCGTTCGGGGACCGGAGGCCGGAAAAGGGGACCACGACCAGGCCGTCGGAAAACACGCGGAACGCCTTTCCGATGCGGTCCTGGTCCTCGGAGACCTCGCTGTTGAGGATCGCGTAGTCTTCGGTGATCCCCGGGGTGGCGAAGGCGGCCCGCGAGATCATCGTCGGCGCGTCGGGGTCGCTCACGTCGAACAGCGACACGTTGAGGCTGCCGTTCAGATCGGTCCGGTCGATGCCGAGGCCGATGACCCGATCGCCGTGCGGCTCCAGGTAATACATGAACCCCGGCATGAAGAGCGCCCCGCGTTGCCTGGGGTGCGCGGGGTCGGCCAGGTCGATCACGAACATCGGGTCGGTCTGGTTGTAGGTGATGGCGTAGGCGCGGGCCGCGTCGAAGCGCACGGTGCGCAGCCCCTCCTGCGAAGGGAGCTGCATCGTGGTGTGGCCGAGCGGCGTGATGGATTGCGCGCTCGCCACCTGGAAGGTGTCGATCACGGGAGACGCCAGGCCGTTGCCGGTTCGTCCCGCCCCCAGCTGGCTTATCACCCGAAAGACGCCGCCCTCTTCGTCCATCTGCCAGCGGCTCAGGACGGCGCCCGCCACGGAGAGCCGCGCGCCGGTCCCGAGGCGTCCCGTCGGGTCGGTGATGTCGAGGACGTCGATGATCCCCTCGTTGGTGGTTCCGAAGTCGGTCGGATCGATGTCGGCGTGGCCGGCGATGTAGAGGCGCTCTGCGGTGACGAAGATGCTGCGCTTCCAGTTGGTGCCCCAGGGCAGGTTGTAGCCGTCGGGCGCGTTGCTCTGGAACGACACCTGTTCGACCTGCGCGATGGCGGTCGGCGCCGCGATGTTGAAGGTCGTCACCAGCGTGCGGGGCGTCGGTCCGCAGGCGTAGCAGCCGGCGTTCTCGTAGGTCGCGAGGTACAGGACGTCGCCGACGATGCGCGAGTCGGCGATCTCGCCCGGGGCCTTCAGCGACGTCACCACATGCGGCAACGCCGGGTTGCTCACGTCGACCACGATGACCAGCGCACCGCCGCCGCTGTCGGGATCCTGGTAGGTCGTGGCGACGCTTCCGTCCGTGGCGACCGCGCCGTTCGACATCGCGACCAGCGAGGTTCCGCGCAGATACATCTCGAACGGCTGTCCGGCCAGCGTGGTCTGTCCCAGCAGGACCAGCAGGCCCGGCGTGGAGACATCGACCAGGCTGACGGTGCCCGATTTCGACATCGCGTAGAGGAGCCCGCCGTCGATCTGGATGATGTCGGCTTCGGCGATCGCGCGCGTCGCGTCGTCAGACGTGGTGGTGGTCGTGGTGGTGGTGGTCGCGGGCGCGCTGGCGCTCGACGATCCGATCCCCGCGCACCCGAGCGCGAGCGCGGCGCTGGCCGAAAATGAGAGGAGTGAAGTTAGGCGCATACGGAAGCGAGTTGCAGCGCACGTGCCAACGCGTTCGACCGCGAAACGGCAGCGGCCCGGGCTCGATCTTCCGGCCCGGCGCCAAAAAAGCATGACGCGACTGTCGCGGTTTCCGGCGTCAGACCAGGCCGGTCACCATCGCGATGCCGATGAGCGCGAACAGGACCGCGGCGATCCGCTTGGTCAGCTTCGCATCGAGCAAGCGTCCGGCGCGGTTGCCGATCGCGACGGCCAGGGCCGAGACCGCCCACAGCGCGGCCGTCGCCGCGCAAAAGACGATCACGGGCCGGCCTGTGCGCGCGGCGAAGCCGGCGGTCGCGATCTGCGTGAGGTCCCCCCACTCCGCGAGGAACACCATGCTGAACGACATCCAGAGCGCCTGGCGGAAGCCGGCCTGCTTTCCCCCCTCGCCGGCCGTGACCTCGTCGGCGTGCTTGACCCACATGACGATCGCGGAGACCAGGAACAACACGCCCGACCCGATGTGAACGGCGCGCGGCGGTAGCAACGAAAGCAGGCTGCCCGCGACGACGGCGACCGCGCTCTGGATGGTGAGCGCGGCGGCGGCGCCGAGCAGCACCGGCAGCGCGCGGTGGCGGGTCGCCAGCACCAGCGCGGACAGGGCGGTCTTGTCGGGCAGCTCGGCCACGAAGATCACCGCGAAGATGGAGAGGAACAACTTGGCGGCGATCATCGCGCGGAAGTATGAGGCAATATGGGCCGGATGAACCTCAACAAACGTCGGGCGGTGGGGGTGGTGGTGCTGGGGCTGGGCGCCCTCGCGCTGGCCGTGCGCTTGACCCGACCGCGCCGGCTTCCCCTGCCGGCGCCCCGCCCGCCGGCCTCCGGGATCGGTTACGTCCATCCGATCGTTCCGTCGACGCCGGTCGTGAATCCGCCGCCGCCCACCTGCCGGGCGCGCGATCTGCGCGACGTGGCCCGCGCGGCGCGCCAATCGGAGAAGAAGATCGCGGACGCGGCCGCGCACGGCGACAAGCAGGGCGCCCCGGCGACCTGCCACCAGGCGGCCGACGACCGCGCGCTGGCCGCCGAGGTCGACCTCCTCGCGCGCGTGACCAGCGGCTGCGTGGCCCGCGATGCGACGCTCGACAGCCAGTGGAACCTGGTGCAATCGGCGGCGGTGGCGCTCGACGCCTGCGCCGACTGCACGCACCCGCGCGCGGCTCGAACCCTGAGCTGCACGCGCGCGCTCGAGCTGGTGACCGCCGCCGAGAAGGCGACGCCCTGACCGGCCGCCGGCGCCCGTCGATCAGGCCGCGCGCTCGGGATAGCGCGCCGCGATCTCGGGATCGCACGCCCGCCGGTCGATCCGGCGCGGCCCGAGCTTGATTCCCAGGACCGCGCCAAGCGTCTGGTCGAAGCCGACCGCCAACCACGCCAAGATCGCGCCGATCATCCCGACGCGCAGTCGGGCCGCGTAGCGGGTGAATCCGCCCACGTCCTTGAATTGATCCATCGCCAGCATGAGCGCGGGATCGTCGACCAGATCGGCCGGGATAGGCCGGGCCGGCACCCGCGGATCGGCGACGAAGGCCTCGATCTCGTCGGGGAGCCGGGCGTGGTAGGCGCCGTCCTCGACCAGCGAGGTCAAGGCGCGCTGGTGCGGGTGGGTTCCCTCCACGATCTGGCGCGCCTGCCGGGCCATCTCCTCGACGCCGGAGTCGTGCGCGCGCAGCAGGACCAGGTCGTAGACCGGGTGGCGGTGGAAGGTTTGCAGCACGTGCTCGACGAGCGCGTCGCGCGGCGCGAAGAGGCCGATCGGATCCAGCATGGTCGCCGGTCCGGAAAAAAATCGGCGCAGATTGTGGGAGATCCAGGGGATGTGCTGATGGCGGTAGAAGATCTTGGTCTCTTCGGTCGCGCCCACGATCATCTGATCGCGGCCCGCCACCAAGAGCTGCGCCAGGGTCGGTACCGTTTCGATGTGGCCGAGCGCGCGCAGCCGCACCAGGCGCCGCCGCACCAGCGCCGGCCGCAGATAGGCGCCGCAGAGCGACAGCGTCTGCACCAGCTTGTCCCAGTTCTGCCGGAGGCCACCCACCACGTCTGCCCAGAGGCGCCAGCGCGCTCGCCCGAGCCAGGGCGGCGGCGTCGCGCCCTGGCGCTCGGCCATCGATCGCGGCTCATCGTGGCGCGGCTGGCCCATCGCGCGTCAGGTTAGCAGCTAGACTTGCCGCCGTGGTTCGAAGCGCCGGTGCCCGACGATCGATGGCGGTTGTGCTGGCGGTTGCGCTGGCGGCGCTGCCCGGCGTGGCAATCGGGAGGGGTGCCGCCCGGCAGACCGCGACGAACCGGGCCCGCGCACCCGGACCACGGTCCGCGGATCTCGCCACCGTGATGGCGGAGATCCGGGCGCCGGGCGCCAGCGCCGTGCTGGTGAACGTCTGGGCGACCTGGTGCGACCCCTGCCGCGAAGAGATGCCCGAGATCGTGCGTTTCTATCGTCGCCATCGCGCGGACGGCCTGCGTCTGGTGCTCGTGTCTGCGGATGATCCCGAACGCCGTCCGGAGGTGGCGCGCTTTCTGGCGAAGCTCCGGGCCGCCGGCGCGCGCGCCTTCATCAAGACCGGCGACGACATGGCGTTCATCAACGGTCTGGACGCGCGCTGGAGCGGCGCGCTGCCGGCGTCGTTCTTGTATGACGGCCACGGCCTGGAGCGGCATTTCTGGCCCGGTCCAGTAACCTATCGAGAGCTGGAAGGTCGTCTCGCGGAGATGGCCGGCCCCGGCGGAACAACGAACCCAATGGCGAAAGGTCATCCATGAGCTTCGCAGCGTTCACGCTCGTAACCACCCTGGCCGTCGGATCGGCCTCGTCCCCGGCCTCGGCCTCGGCCGCGACTGGCCCGCTGTCGGCCGGCGCGCCGGCGCCTCTGGCGTCCACCAAGATGAAGAGCGCCCTCGACGGCAAGCTGGTTTCGATCGCCGACGTCGCCGGCAAGGCCGGCACGCTGGTGATCTTCACCTGCAACCATTGTCCGTTCGCGCGCGGCTGGGAGCGACGCATCGCCGATCTCGGCAACGCCTACGCGAAGAAAGGTGTCGGCGTCATCCTGATCAACGCCAACGATCCGGCGAAATACCCCGAGGACGGCTTCGCCGAGATGCAGGCCCGGGTCAAGAGCCTCGGGCTTCAGGTCCCCTACGTCGTCGACGAGACCTCGAACGTGGCCCGCGCCTTCGGTGCCAGCGTCACCCCGGAGGCCTTCTTGTTCGACAAGAGCGGCAAGCTCGCCTACCACGGAACCATCGACGACAACCACAAGGATCCCGCTCAGGTCGGCAAGCGGTATCTGAAAGATGCGCTGGAGGCGGTGGTGGTCGGCAAGCCGCCCGCGGTGGCCGAGACCAAGGGGATCGGCTGCGGCATCAAGTTCCGCTAGCCGCCGGAAACGCTCACAGCTCGATCTGCGCGCCGATCTCGACCACGCGGTTGGGCGGCAGGGCAAAGAAATCGGTGGCCGACCGCGCGTTGCGCGAGAGGAATCGGAAGAGGAGCTTGCGCCACTCCGCCATCCCGGCGCCCTTGACGGAGCGCAACGTCTCGCGGCCCAGGTAGAAGCTGGTGTCGGCTTCGTTGATCGGCACGCCCTGCGCCTTGCAGAGTCGCAGCACGCCGAGCACGTCCGGGCTCTCCTTGAAGCCGAAGTGGGCGGTCACGCCCCAGAAGCCCTGGCCGAAGCTCTTGATGCGCACCTTGTCGGCCTCCATCACCTCGGGGACGGCGTCGGTGGTCATCGAAAGGATCACCACCTGCTGGTGCAGCACCTTGTTGTGCTTGAAGTGGTGCAGCAGCACGTTGGGCGTCCCCCGCCGCGTCGACGACATGAACACCGCCACGCCGGGGACCCGGTACGGCTTGCTGGTCTCGATGTCGGCCAGGAAGACGCCCAGCGGGAGCGAATCGGCGGCGATCCGCTCGGCCAGCAAGGTTCGCCCGCGCTTCCAGGTCAGCATGACCGTGAAGATGCCGCCCGCGACCAGGAGCGGGAACCAGCCGCCGTGCGCGATCTTGGCCGAGCAGGCGATGAAGAACGACAGGTCGAAGCAGAGGAACAGCGTCAGCAGCGCGCCGGCGCGCACCCGGCTCCAGTGCCACATGTCGCGCGCCACGAAATAGAACAGGACCGAGGTGATCGCCATCGTGCCCGTCACGGCGATGCCGTAGGCGTCCGCCAGGCCGCTCGAGGCGCGGAAGCCCAGCACGAGCGCCACGCAAGCCACCATGAGCATCCAGTTCACCTCGGGGACGTAGATCTGTCCTTCGGTTTGTCCGGAGGTGTGAATGATCGTGACCCGCGGCAGGTACCCGAGCTGGACCGCCTGGCGGGTCAGCGAATACGCGCCCGAGATCAGCGCCTGCGAGGCCACCACGGTGGCGACGGTCGCGATGATCACCATCGGGTAGAGCCAGGCGCCGGAGACCAGCCCGTAAAAGGGATTGGCGGCCGCTTCCGGATGCTCCAACAGGAGCGCGCCCTGGCCGAAATAGTTGATGAGCAGCGCGGGGAAGACGCAGGCATACCAGGCGATCCGGATGGCGCGGGTACCGAAGTGGCCCATGTCGGCGTAGAGCGCCTCGCCGCCCGTCACGCACAGGACGACCGACCCCAGCACCAAGAATCCGTGCAGGCCGTGCGCCAGGAAGAATCGAGCGCCGTAGATCGGGTTGATGGCCGCCAGGATTTGCGGGTGACGGAAGATCCAGGGGAGCCCCGCCGCGGAGATGGTGACGAACCAGACCACCGTGACGGGCCCGAACACCGCGCCGATGCCGCCGGTTCCCCGCTTCTGCATGGCGAACAGCATGACCAGGATGATGCAGGTGATCGGAATGACGAAGGGCGCGAACGCGCTGGTCGCGACCTCCAGACCTTCGACCGCCGAGAGCACCGAGATCGCCGGCGTGATCACCCCGTCGCCATAGAGCAACGCCGCGCCGAAGAGGCCCAGCATGATGAGCGGCATCTTGGTGCGGCGCAGGCCGGACCAGGTCGTGCGGGTCGACGCCTCGTGCGCGCCCGATTCGTCGCCGCCGGGGGCATTGGGCCTCGGCCGCGCCACCAGCGCCATCAGCGCCAGCACGCCCCCCTCGCCGTCGTTGTCGGCGCGCATGACGAAGAGCAGGTATTTCACCGAGACCACCAGGGTGATCGACCAGAAGATCAGCGACAGCAGCCCGAAGATGTTCGCCGACGCCGCCACCACGCCGTGGGGCATGGTCACGCACTCCTTGAGCGCGTAGAGCGGCGAGGTGCCGATGTCGCCGTAGACGACGCCGATCGCGCCCAGCGCCAGCTTCGCCAGATCCTTGCCGTGCGCCGGGACGTGATGCTCGGCCGCGTGCGGCGGAGGCGGCGGCTCGTCTTCGACCGGGTTAGGCACCGCGTCGAGATGATGAACGATTTGCATTTGCGAAGCGAGATCGTGAAAAACGCGAGCTCAGCCTTGCATCATGCCCGAATCATGTTTCGGGCGCGTTTCAGACGAAGACTTATTTCGGGCCGCTAGCCGGCGACCGGTTCGGATCCACCGGCGGGCGTGCCGGTGCGCGGCTTCTTGGATCCGGGGCCCATTTCGGCCGCGATCTCCCGCAGATATCGGGCGAGCTTGCGCACCTCTTGCTCGGGAGCCGGAACGCCCCCCGCGATGCGGTCGGCGATGAAGTCGGCCTTCTCGCTGGCGACGGTGACACAGTCCCTGGACGACTTCCCGTTCAAAGTTTCTCCTTGTGCCTCAGAGAACACAATAGTCCATTTACGCCTCCGTGGGGGCGCTACTTCGGTGCTTTCGAGCGAGCGGACCACAAGTTTCCATCCGAACCGTAAAAAGGGATGGGGGATGATTTGGCCTTGGTGGTCTCGATGATCTGCATGGATCGGCCGGTCCGCTCGACGGTGAGCCCGACCGAGTCGAGCGCATCCAGGAAGAGGCGATAGGCTTCTTCGGGCGTGATCAGTTGCGGCGCGAAGATCGTCACCTTCTTGCTGGCCGAGGCGACGTTTCCCGGCAGGATGAACTGCTTGCAGGTGATCGCCGAGATCCAGGCGACCAGATCGGCGAGCTCCGTATCGGGCTTGAGGTTCAGCTTGACGATGCGCTTCCCGGCCGGGAACTTGCGGCATGAATCGGGGGTGGGGATGGCCGCCTCCCGCCGCGCTCGCTTCCGCACGGCGGGCGGCGGCGCCGTCGCCGGTGCCCGCGCGACCGTCCCGGCCGCGACGGGCGCTGGACCCGCGTCCGCGACCCCGCTGGCGTGCGCCGCTCTGGCCCCCAGCACCAGCGCGACCACCGCGTAGGTGGCCGCTGCCGTCCTTTTCTTCATGGCGCAGACATCGTCCCGACCGAGTCTAGGTACAAAACGCCAGGAATCTACGGATGGTTCGCGCCTTGCTAAGCGCGCCTTGCTTAAGACAGGTGGGTAGCGTAGGGATGGAACGACCGGATGATTGGCCAGCCCAGCGACCTGGTGGACCCCGCTCGAGAGGACACCGAGGAAACCCGCACAATGGAAGAGCTGCCCGCCGTTCGCCCGAAGCCGCCCCATCCCTGTCAGATCATCTTCAAGGGGATGGACCCCAGCGAGCCGGGGCGGGTCGAGGTCCGCGCCTGGCTGGACAAGCTGGGCGCGCTGACCACGCCGATGATCGGCGGCCAGGTGGTGATCGAGGCCGTCGACGAAGGTCGGAGAGAAGATCGCCGCTACCACGTCCGCATGGAGCTGACGATGCCGGAAGGGCTGGTCGTCGTCGGGCCCGATCATCCCAGCAACGGCGCGCACGAAGACGTCTACGTCGCGATCCGAAACGCGTTTCGGGCGGCGAGACGCCAGCTCGAGAGCTCCGCCCAGGCCCACCCGGTGGCCACGGTGGAGCTCTCGGTGCCGCCGCCACCGCCACCGTCACCGACTTTGGCGGAGTCGTAAGACTCGCTAGGGGGTAAGATGGTCCGCTAGGCCGTCCGCTAGGCCTTTTCGGGCCGCTGCAATTTGGCCAGGAGCTCGGGCAGGGAGACGATCGCGATGCCGACGGCCCCGTCGGACATCCCGTAGGGGAGCACCAGGTCGTCTCCGTTGGCCATCGCGCCGCAGGAATAGACCACGTTGGGGACATACCCCTCGCGCTCGTCGCCCTCGGGCTCGAGCAACGGCCTGGTCAGATCGCCGATCACCTTGCGGGGATCGTCGAGATCGAGCAGCAAGGCCCCGATCGCGTAGCGCCGCATCGGGCCGACGCCGTGGGTGATGACCAGCCAGCCGGCCTTCGTCTCGATGGGGGAGCCGCAGTTGCCGATCTGCAGGAGCTCCCAGGGACGGCCGGGCTCGCGCAGCTCGGTCAGATCGTCCCAGTGCCCCACCTCCGAGGAGGTCGCCAGGTGGAGGTTCTCGCGATCGCGCCGCGAGAGCATGACGTACTTACCCCCGATCCGGCGGGGGAAGAGCGCCATGCCCTTGTTCTGCGCCGCCGAGCCGCTCAGCGTGGAGATGCAGAACGAACGGAAATCGTCGGTCTGGATCAGCTGCGGCATGATCTCGTAGCCGTCGAAGGCGGTGTAGGTCGCGTAGTAGGTCCCGCTGCCATCGTCGTCGGTAAAGCGCACGAAGCGGGCGTCTTCCATGCCGTGGGTCTCGTGCGGTCCGGCCGGGAAGATGACCCGCTCCGACAGCGCCGAGTCGGCGGGGAAGGTGGTGACGTAGCTCGAGGAGGCGAGCACGTGCATGATCTTGGCCGTTTCGTAGCTGATGGCTTGTGGCGGGCCTTCCTGCGCCAGGCGGGTCAGCGACGGTTCCAGCTCCTCGAGCGTGAAGCGGTCGGGCAGGCGGTCGAGCACCCCCCAGGCCAGCTCGTTGCCCGCGCCCAGCTCGCCGAGCTTCTCGCGGAACTTCGTCTTGTCGTAGTGGGCGGGCGCGGAGCGCTGGCCGGTCACGAGCTGCTTGCCGAGACCATCGAAGGTCACGGTGCTCGCGGCGTCGACGACGCCGGTCCGAAACTCGATCGACGAGATGTGTCCCTCGCCGACCGCCCGCAGGCTCATGACGAACCGGCGCTGGCCGGACGGAAGGCCGGCCTGATCGGGCGCGGGGACGATCGACGGATTGAACAGCGCCGCCCCCTCGACCGAATATTCGTTGGTGAAGTAGGCGCCGATCAGCAGACGGCGCTCGCGGGAGAGCGGGACGTCGCCGGTGTGGTGCGCGACGAGCGCGAAGTGGCGTTCGAGCAGCGCCTCGAATCCTTTGTGCCGGGTCCGGAACAGGTCCAGCGTCTGCGCCAGCAGCTCGGCCACCTCCACCTCTGGAATGGCCAGGATGCGGCCCATGAGGAGGCCGGCCCGGGCGCCCACGCCGGGCGCGATCTCCTCGCCGGGCAGGTACGGTTTGGCGATGACCCGACTCGGGTCGTGCAGCAGTCGATGCAGGGTTCGTTTGATCATTTTTGAAGTCGATTCGTCAGGCATCGGAACGGGAGATCTCGTCGTACTCGAGCCCTTCGCCGGCCAGCTCCAGCATCTCGAGCAGCGACAAGAGAAAGGAGACGGTGCTCTCGGCGCCCTGATTCAGGTTCGGCACCGACGCGCCGAGCCCATCTCGGCAGCCCGCGGTCGCCGAGTCGTAGACCGTGACGCCCAGGCGATTTCCGCCCAGGAACCAGGCGAACGACTCGCGCATGCGGCGCAGATGGTGGTGATCGCCGGTGGTCAGGTAGGCGCCGCGGAACGCCAGCACGAAGGCGGCGGCGTCGATCGGTTGCTCGTCGACCTCGGCCCGAATTCCATCCCGGACGTGCCAGCCGGCGTTTCCGACCAGCATGAGCCGGTCGTCTCGAAAACAGGTTTCTTCCAGGAACGCCAACGTCTCCTGGGCGACCTGCAGGCTCACCGGATCCTTGGTGATCCGGTGGGCGCGGAACAGCGCCAGCGGAAGCAGGGCGTTGTCGTAGGTGAGGGTTGGTTCGAACCAGCGCCAGGCCGCGGTCGCTTCGTCCCGATAGCGGCGACAGAGTCGCTCGACCAGCGCCGCCAGGAGATCGGCGGCCCCCGCGACGGGGTGGTGCGCGGTCAGGACGCTGGTCAGTCCCAGCAAGGTCAGCGCGGTGCCGCGCTCGTTGAGCGCCTGGGCATGCGGCAGGCCACGCTCGAACATCTCCGCCGCCAGCAGGCGGTGCCCCTCGTCGCTCGTGAGGCGCACGGTCCGGCCGAGCGCCCACAGGGCCCGACCGGTGCAATCGTCAGACGGCGGCTCGGGCGCGAACGCGCGGGCGTAGCTCATGAAGTTCCGGAAGCGGCCGTCGGGTGTCTGCGCGTAGTGCAGAAATCCGAGATAGGTCGAGATGAGACGTTTGGTCTCGGCCGAGCTACTCACCCGATCCGCGTGAAGGGCGACGATCAGCGCGCGGGCGTTGTCGTCGACGCAATAGCCGCTCTCGCGCGCCGGAACGCTGTAGGTCGCGTGCTGGATGATGCCGGTGTCGTCCGTCAGGCGCAGCAGGTGGTCGAGCCGCAGCTCCGGCAGGCTGCTGGCGCGGGGCGGCTCGAGGCGGCGGGTTCGCTTCGAGGGCCGGCTCATGACGGTCGCCCCCAGGCTCAGGTACCGCGCGCCGATCTGCGGCCAGGAGAACGTGCGCGTGAAGTCGTAGGCCGCGGTTCGGACCCGGTTGAGCTCCGCCGGGGTATTCATGAGGGAGATGATGGTCTGGCTCAAGGCGGCGCTGTCGTTGAACGGAAACAGGCAGCCGCGTCCGTCGGCCAGCAGCTCCTGGGCGTGCCAGTAGGGGGTCGACACGGCGGCCGCGCCGGCGCCCATCGCGTACGAGAGCGCACCGCTGGTCACCTGCGCCTCGTTGAGGTACGGGCTCACGAAGATGTCGGTCGCCTGCAGGTAGCTGCAGAGCTCCTCGGTGGTGACGTATTGGTCGCGAAACACCACGTGGTCGCGGACGCCGAGCCGCTCGGCCTCCCGTTCGAGCGTGGTGCGATAGGCCTCGCCGTTCTGGCGGATGATCGCGGGGTGCGTCGCCCCCACCACGAAATAGACCAGATCGGGACAGGCCGCGATGGCGGCCGGCAGCGCGCGGATGACGGTCTCGATGCCCTTGTTCGGGCCGAGCAGCCCGAAGGTCAGCAGCATCCGGTGGCCCGCCACGCCAAACCGGGCCTTGAGCTTGTTCTGATCGCGCGGCGCCATGTCGGGAATCCCGTGCGGGATCACCTGCACCTTTGAGCCGCGCACGTCGTAGCGGCGCGCGAGCAGGTTGGCGGCCACGCCGCTCATGACGACCAGGACGCCGGCCTTGGCCATTTTTTGAACGATGTTTCGCTGGGAGTCCGACGGGTTGTCGAGGACTGTGTGCAGCGTGATGATCGCGGGAACGTGCAGCGCCCCCAGGAAGTCGAGGACGTAGGCGCCGTCGTCGCCGCCGAAGATGCCGTATTCGTGCTGCACGGACACCCAGCGGACGTTCTTGTAGTTGACCAGCTCGGCGGCCCGCGCGTAGTCCCCCTTGGTCCCCTGCCGGATCTGGTATTCGACCTCTTCGGGATACTCGTAGGGGCCGGCCGCGTCGGTGACCGCCAGGGCCATGACCCGCAGCTGGTCGTCGGCCGCCTTCATGCCGGCGGCCAGATCGCGGGTGAAAGTCGCGATGCCACAACGCCGCGGCGGATACGTTCCCAGGAACGCGATCCGCAAATCGGGCTCCACGCTCAGGCGTTCCAAAGTGTCCTCCCTTGGCGGGGTCCACCAGGTCGCCAGGCTGGCCAAATCGTCCAGCAGCCCACTCCGCGACGGGCCACAGGTTCGATTGTATCTACTAAGGCCGCGGCGCGCTCTGCGCAAGAGCTTGGGCGCCGATATGCTCGAGCTTGGCGCTCTTTCGCTCTGGGGAGGCGCTCAGGGTCGTCTCGATGGTCGGTCGAGACAGGTGCGAGGGGGCAATCGCGGGGGTGAGATCCGCGCGGGCAGGGGTGAGCGCCCGGCAGATTCACGGCGCCCTTACGGCGCTCGGTCGGTCAGATGGCGTCTTCGCCGCGCTCGCCGGTGCGGATGCGGACCACCTCGTCGATCGTGGAGACGAAGATCTTCCCGTCGCCGATCTTGTCGGTCTTGGCCGCCGCCGCGATGGCCTCCACGATGGTGGCCACCTGGCCATCCGCGCAGACCACCTGGACCATGACCTTCGGCACGAAGTCCGCGACATAGGACGAGCCGCGGTAGACCTCTGTCTTCCCACCGGTTCGGCCGAAGCCTTTGACCTCCGTGATGGTCATGCCCGTGACCCCGACCGTGCGGAGTCGATCCTTCACCTCGTCTAGCTTGTACGGTTTGATGATTGCTTCGATCTTTTTCATTGTCCCGCTCCCTTCGCAAACGACGCGTTCGACGCGCCAACCGAGGCGAGTCATACCCGATCGCGCGAAAATGTGCTCGGGGGAGTGGGGGGCGGTCCCGGCGGGCGCGGTTTTCAGCCCTCGGGGCGGGGCACGGCCGCGGAGGCGGCCTCGGCTTCCAGCGCGGCCCGCACGGCGGGCCGGGCGGCGATCCGATCGAAGTAGGCCTGTAAGGACGCGGCGGGGAGCTCGGGCTTGACCGAGCGCTGCCAGCTGCGCAACGTGTAGAAAGCGTAGCCGTCGGCGACGGTGAAGGTGGCTCCCATCAAGAACGGACGATCCTCCACGGCCTTGCCGAGAATCGAGAAACGACTGGCCAGTTTCTCCCGGGTGCCCGCCTTGGCCTCCGGCGACAGCAGCGGGCTGTACAGGGGGGCGATGCCCTTGTGCAGCTCGGTGGCGATGAAGGCCAGCCACTCGAGGACGCGGTAGCGCTCGAGCGTGCCGGCGGGCGGAATCAGGTTGGTCTCTGGCCGCTGGTCGGCGATCCACTGAACGATCACCGAGCCTTCGGTCAGGATCGGACCGTCGTCGAGGCGCAAGGCTGGAACGTAGCCCTTGGGGTTGATGGTCCAGAAGTCTGCGCCGGTCGCCGTCCGCTTGGCGCGCAGGTCGACCCGCTCGAGGTCGAAGGGGAGTCCGGCCTCGCGCAGCGCGATGTGGGGCGACAGCGAACAGGCGCCGGGCGAGAAATACAGCTTCATCGAAGGCCTCCCATCACTTCCCGAAGGCCTTCGAATCCTCGGCGAAGGCCCGCATTCCCTCGTCGCTGAGCGGGTGATCCGCCACGGTAGCCAGGATCGCCGCCGGCACGGTGAGGATGTCGGCGCCCGCCAGCAGGCATTCCGTGAGCTGCACCGGGTTGCGGAAGCTGGCCGCCAGGATCTCGGTGGTGATCTGGTAGTTCGCGAAGACCGTCGCGATCTCGAAGATGAGGCGCGCGCCCGCGTCCTTGAGCGCGCCGCCCGAGGCCACGTATTCGCTGTTGTGCAGAACCTGATCGCCCTTGGCGTTCTTGGGGTCTTCCACCCAGTACAGGGAGTTGCCGGGCGTCCGCTCGGGCTTGTCCTGCTTGTAGCCGTAGTCGGCCAGGCGCCCCAGAAACGGGCTCACATAGGTGGCGCCGGCGTTGGCGGCCCAGAGGGCCTGGGTGGTGTTGAAGATGAGGGTGGTGTTGACCTTGATGCCGCGCTCCCAGAGGCGGCGAATCACCTTGAGGCCGGTATAGGGATCGGCGGAGGGATTGACCGCCCGATAGCCGCCGATCGGCACCTTGATGACGGAGTTTTCGCCCAGCTCCGACAGCTCGGAGGCCTGGCGGACCATGGCCTCCTCGCCGAGCTCGGTCAGCTCGAGGGAGACCGGGTGGGGATGCAGCAAGGCGCAGAGGTCCTTCATGATCGCCTTGGCCTCCACCCAGGACTTGGCGCCGGCCTTCTTCAACAAGGATGGGTTGGTGGTGATGCCGTTGACGATCCCGGCCCGGAAGAGCGGCTCGATGTCGGCGCGGGTGGCCGAGTCGGCGAAGATGCGGGGCGCCTTGGCGGCCGGATGCTTGAGCGGATTGCCAGCCTTGTCGGGATTGATCACCGGCAACAGGCTCTTGCGGTGGAACATGGCGTCGCTCGAGAAGGGGGGCGTGAACATCGCGAGAGCTCCTTGACGGTTCGGGCCGGCAGACGTCGCTGTTCTAGCAAGGTGGTGACGGGTCTGCACCCGCGATAGATCCCCATACCGGCATGCTTGACGGGGGAGCTGCCATCCCCATCTTCCCTCAATGCCCTGTGCGGCGACGCGCAATCTGGCCGCCGCGCTGGCGTCTCTCCTGCTCGTCGGGGGCAGTGCGGCCGCGGCAGACGGCGGGAGGGACGCTCCGGCGGCCGCCGATGCGGGGGCGCGCGATCCGGCGCAGGGGGACGCGGGGCCGGCGGACGCGCTGCCGGCGGATGCCGCGGCGGCCGAGAGCCCCCCGTCGCTCGAGGCGCAGCCGATCCGGGTGCCGCCGGCCAAAGGGCCGCCGCCCATGCCCGCCCATCGCGAGCTGAACATCGTCCCGATCGTGGGCGGGGACAGCGACGTCGGCCTGGGGTTTGGCGAGGTCAGCGACTGGGCCAGCCTGGCGCCCGGCTGCACGCCCTACAGGTGGCGGCTGGAGAGCCAGGCCTTCATCACGTTCAAGACGCAGGACGGACAGGTCATCAACCCGTTCCAGGACTACTCCCTGCTGCTGACCATTCCCGATCTGGCGCCGCACAAACGCCTGCGGCTCGACATCCGCGGCGCCTACACCAACGAGGCGACCCTCAAGTACTACGGGATCGGCGACGCGACCCCCTTCCCGGCGCCATCGGTGGACATTCGCCAGACGGAGTACGGCCGCGTCCATCCAACGCTGACCGTCGAGGCCCGCTTCGCGCTGACGCAGCATTGGTTCCTGAAGCTCGGCGATCAATATACGTACAATCGGCTGACGGTCGGGCCGGGCACCCTGCTGGCCACGGATCAAGCGGGCGGCTCGTCCGAGGTGCGTTCGCTTCTGAACGAATTCGACCCGCACGGGGTCGATCTGCTGGAGGGTGCCGTCGAATACGACTCGCGGGACAGCGAGATCGTGACCCACCGCGGGATGTTCCACACGCTCAAGGCGCGCGTCAGCCCGCAGGTGCCGGGCTATCTTCCGTACGGGTACCAGCAGCTCGACGCCACGGCGCGGTTCTTCGTCACGCCGGTTCCGCGCTGGTTGAGCATTTCCTGGCGGCTGGTGGGCGACGCCCTGCTCGGGTCGCCGCCGTTCTACGAGCTGGCGCGCTTCGACGAGACGCCCGCCATCGGCGGCGGCAATGCGGTGCGGGGTGTGCCGGCCCAGCGCTACTACGGCAAGGTGAAGCTGTTCGAGAACCTCGAAGCGCGCAGCGAGCTCTGGCCATTCCGCGTGAAGAAGAAGCAGCTCGTCCTGGGGGTGGCCGCCTTCTTGGATGCCGGTCGGGTCTGGACCGAGATCGCCCACGCCAACCCGGACCTCGACGGCACCGGCCTTGGAATCAAATACGGCGTGGGCGGCGGGCTGCGGGTGCAAGAGGGTCAGACCTTCGTGGTGCGCCTCGATCTGGCCTGGTCCCCCGACGCGACCCCGATCGGGGCCTACTTCGCCGCGGGAGAAATATTTTGATGTCGATTGGAGTAGGATCGTGCGCTGGAAGGCGAGTTTGATGTCCCTGCAAGAGATCAAGTCGCTGCTCGTGGCGCTCAAGGCAGGCATCGAGGCGGAGGCCGTCGCGGTGTTCGACGCACGTCGAGGAGACCTGCATGCGTCCAGCGAGGCGACCTCGGCGACGTTCTGGAACGCCTTCGGCACCAGCGTGTGCTGGGACGTCGACTGGGGCGACTGGGATCGCCGGCTCCTGACCTCGATGCGGTCGCTGGTGAGCTGCGGTTGCGGAAACCATTCTGTCGAAGCCCGTCTGATTCACGGACGCTGGGTTCTTCTGGTGCTCGCCGACGGGCCGCTCGTGACGGGCGCCGAGTCGGTCGTCTCCCACGCGGTGAGGATCCTGACGCGCCTTCTGCCCGCCCGGGGAGAGGGCGGCGCGCTGCCCCCTTCCGGTGGTGGCCGCGCGGGCGGTGCAGCGAGCCCCGTCGAGCCCGAGCTTCCCGCCTGGTGGATCCGGCGACGCACGGTGAGCTGACGCGGGTGCGGATGGTTAGCTTCGGGGTGAGGTGATCCGATGTCGACGTCCAGACCGGAAAAGTTGAGCGAAGCTGAGATCGCGGCGGCGCTGTCGAAGCTGCCCGAATGGAAGCTTCAGGGCGGCAAGCTCCGCCGCGAGTACAAGTTCGCCGACTTCGTGGCCGCCTTCGGCTTCATGACCGGCGCAGCGCTCGTCGCCCAGGCGATGGACCATCACCCGGAATGGTTCAACGTCTGGAACGTCGTCCGCGTCGACCTGGCGACCCACGACGCCGGCGGCGTCACTGCGCTGGACGTCGAGCTGGCCCACGCGATGGAAGAGCTGGCGGGTCGCCAGCTGGCGGGCGCCGTCGCCGTCAAGGGCCCTTGAACAGCAGCCTCCAGCGCGGGTTGCGGGGCAGCCGCTCGCCGAGCGGCGGGCTGTCGTCCTCCACCACCCGCACCTCGAAGGAGACGATGCGGTCCTGGTCTCGCCCGGTGCGGTCGGGGTAGCGCAGGATCCACTCCTGGAAGGCCTGGAAGTACTCGGGCCGGCCCACGATGTGATTCTCGTAGCCGTAGAACAGCCAGCTCGGCCCGCTGGCCACCGGGATGGTCATCCCCGGCGCGGGGGTGTCCGGCGTCGCGATCTCGCTGAACGGATCGACGTGGCGGCCGTCGACGGTGACCGCATCGACGACGATGTTCAGGTCGGTCGTCGGGGCGTCGGGCGCGAACATGGACCAGCCCTGGAACAGGTTCAGGTAGGTGACGGCGGCGGCAACCTCGGGGGAGTTGTGGTGATCGATGAGGCGGTGGGCGGCATTGTTTTCATCCAGCAGCTGGTTTGCCGCGACGACGATGAAGAGAGCGACGGTGGCCTCTCGGACCGCCGGCAGCCTGCGGGTGAGCGCCCGCGCGACCGGGCCGGCATCTGTGACGCGGATCGAACGCCCGGGGGAGAGCAGCGCGGCCGCCCGCCCGATCGTCGCCGAGCTCCAGGCTGCCCATCGCCTGGCCAGCTGCGCCCGCCGGGGGCTGCGCGACCACCAGCGTCCGAACGTTTCCCAATCCTGGCCCGGAATGAAGTTGGGGGTGAAGACGATCATCGCGGGGACGAAGTTGCCGAGGTTCAGGCAGAGGCCGAACCCGGTGTGCAGCACGATCACGAGGAGGATGGCCAGCCGCCGGCAGGCCGAAACGAAAACCGGCGAGAGCAGCAGGATCGGCAACGACCATTCGATTCCCAGCGAGCTCCAGGTGAGCGTGCGCGCCAGCCCGGGCGGAATCCAGGCGCGGAGCCAGAGGCCGAAGCCCGTAACGAGCCGGTCCAGGTGCAGCACGTAGTGCACCGCGCTCCCGTCGCGCCAGGTCGCGCCCCCTTTGTGGATGGCGTTGAAGAGGTAGATGAAGGCGAGCTGGAAGGTCAGCGCCAAAACGCCGAGAGAGACGACCTGGGTGCGCGGCTCCGCTTCGACCGCGGGCACGGGGGGCGCGCCGCCCATCGGTGCGACGGGCGGGCCTCGCCGAGCCAGCACCGCGTCCACCGACCAGAACCGGCCGGTCGGCAGGAAGGTGGTCCACACGCAGAGCAACCCCAGCACCACGTCCCCCCCGTTGTCGAAGAGCAGCAGTCGGCCATGCAGGCTCAGCACGCAGAGAAGGCTGACCACCTGGGCGAGCCGAGTGCGAAACCCGAGGAGCAGCGTGGTGTACGCGACGGCGCAGACCACGAACCCCAGCACCGCCTCGTGCGAATACGAGGCCATGTAGAAGAACGAAAACACCTTGTCGAAGGAGGGGCGCCACAGGAGCGTGTGGTTGGGGACCAGCCCCGCGTTCGTGTACCAGCTGCCGAGCTGAACCCACCGCTTGCCGAGATCGAGCAGCAGCACCAGCGCCATCGCGATGCGCCCGGCCGCGAGGCTGCGCAGATCGGCGGTCAGATAGACGCGCACGAACCGCGCGAAGGCGCGCTCGACGATGAGACGTGTTGCACCCGCCGCTCCCGACACCACGGCCATCCGTGATGCACGATCGGGACCGCTGGACGTCGCGCTATATCCCCGGAATGCATCGGGGCGCGGCTCGAGCCACCGGCTCGCCCGCTCCCAACCGCGACGCCGATGTCAGGGCTCGCCGCTACCGAATGCGCCCGAGATTTCCAAGGCCGCCTTCGGGCCTGGACTTGGCTCGCGGCGCAGGACCGCTCTGCGGACAACCGGTTTTCTCGCTGTCGCGCTCGGGATGCATGAACCGTCCGGCGCGCCGCGGGCGCGGGTCGGCGAAGGTTCGGTCGCTCGGGACGTGAGCTCGTGGCAGACGGAGGCTCAAGAATATCGAAGGAGTGACGATATAGGCTGACGCATCGACACCGCTGGGCTCTTCGGGGGGGGAGCTTTCGCTACCCACCGCCTACGTAGGAGCCCTATGCGCATTCAGTCCGCCGCGAGCCTTTTGTTGTCTTCAGTGTTGGCGGCGGCGGCCGGTTGCGGCGGGAGTAGCCCCGGGGGAGCTGGGCAGGCGGGACACGGCGGCGGAGGCGCCGCCGGCCAAGCCCACGGCGGCTCGGCCGGTAGCGCGACGGGCGGCTCGGCCGGCGGGGCGACCGGTGGCTCGGGTGGAGGCGCGGTCGGCGGTTCTGCGGGCCATGGCGGCAGTGGCGGGAGCGGGTCGGTCGTGACGTGTGCCGCGGTCCCCAGCCCCTGTAGCGCGAACGCGACCTGCACCAACACGGCGACCGGCGTCACCTGCACGTGCAAGACGGGATATGCGGGCGACGGCGTCAGCTGCGCGGACATCGACGAGTGCGCCACGATGAACGGCGGCTGCGACGCGAACGCGACCTGCACCAACACGCCGGGCGGCCACACCTGCGCGTGCAAGACGGGCTTCACCGGCAACGGCACCACCTGCGGCGATGTCGACGAGTGCGCCACCAACAACGGCGGCTGCGACGTCCACGCGATCTGCGCCAACGGGTCCGGGGGACGCAGCTGCGCCTGTCCCTCCGGGTTCACGGGGGACGGCCTGACCTGCACCGACATCAACGAGTGCGGGACCGCGAACGGGGCCTGCGATCCCAACGCGACCTGCACGAACACCGTCGGCGGGCGCACCTGCGCCTGCAAGACGGGCTTCACCGGCAACGGCACCACCTGCACCGACGTCGACGAGTGCGTCACCAACAACGGCGGCTGCAGCGCCGACGCGCTCTGCTCCAATACCTCCGGCGGTCACACCTGTACCTGCAAGATGGGCTTCACGGGCGACGGGACCACCTGCGCCGACGTCAACGAGTGCGCCACCAACAACGGCGGTTGCGATCCGCTGGCGACCTGCAACAACACGCCCGGTTCGTTCACCTGCGGCAATTGTCCGGCCGGCTACACGGGCGGCGGCGCAGGCGGTTGCGTCGACATCGACGAGTGCGCCGCCGGCACATCCAACTGCTCGGCCAGCGCGAGCTGCACCAACAGCGCCGGCAGCTTCAGCTGCGCTTGCAAGCCGGGGTTCACGGGCGACGGCGTGGTCTGCAACGCTTGCACGACCTGCGCCGCCGGCCAGTTCCAGACGGCGGCGTGCAGCGCGACGACCGACACGGCCTGCACCGGTTGTCCGGCCGGCTGCGCGGCCTGTAGCGACGCCGCGACCTGCACCGCCTGCGCGTCGGGATTCCACCTGGCGGGCGGGGCCTGCGTCGCCTGCTCGACCTGCTCGCTCGGGCAATTTCAGGCGTCGGCCTGCACGGCGACGCAGGACACGGTGTGCAGCACCTGCTCGGCCTGCGGCGCCGGGAGGTTCCAGACCGCCGCCTGCGGCGGATCGGCCGATACCACCTGCGGAAGCTGCACCGTGTGCGGCGGCGGGCAATATCAGACCGCCGCCTGCGGCACCACCAACGACGCCACTTGCGCCGGGTGCGACCTCGACTGCAACGCATGCACCGGCGTCGGGGCTTGCACCACCTGCGCGCCCGGCAACTTTCTGAGCGGCGGCGTCTGCGTGACCTGCTCGACCTGCGCGGCCGGACAGTACCAGGCGGCCGCCTGCGCGCCGACGCAAGACACGGTCTGCATCGCCTGCTCCACCTGCGGCGCCGGCCAGTTCCAGACGGCATCCTGCGGCCCCACCACCGACACCACCTGCTCGAGCTGTTCGATGTGTGGCGCGGGCACCCATGAGACCAGCGCCTGCGCTGGCAGCAACGATCGCGTCTGTTCGGCCTGCACCACCTGCGGGGCCGGTCAGTTCGAGATGCTGGCCTGCTCTCCGACCAGCAACCGCGCGTGCGCGGCGTGCTCGACCTGCAGCGCCGGTCAGTATCAGAGCGCCGCCTGCGGCGCGACCAGCGACGCCACCTGCGCGGCGTGCTCGACCTGTGGCACCGGTCAGTACCAGAACGCGGCCTGCGGTGCGACCAGCAACGCGACCTGCGCGGCGTGTTCGACCTGCGCCGCCGGTCAGTATCAGACCGCCGCCTGCAGTGCGATGGCCAACGCGACCTGCGCGGCGTGTTCGACCTGCGCCGCCGGTCAGTATCAGACCGCCGCCTGCAGTGCGATGGCCAACGCGACCTGCGCGGCGTGTTCGACCTGCGCCGCCGGTCAGTATCAGACCGCCGCCTGCAGTGCGATGGCCAACGTGACCTGCGCGGCGTGCTCGACCTGCGGCGCGGGTCAGTACCAGAGCGCCGCCTGCAGCGCGATGGCCAACGCGACCTGCGCGGCGTGCTCGACCTGCGGCGCCGGTCAGTATCAGAGCGCCGCCTGCAGCGCGACCGCCAACACGACCTGCACGGCGTGCTCGACCTGCGCGACCGGCCAGTACGTGGCGACGGCCTGCGCCGTCAGCGCCGACACGGTCTGTGCCGCCTGCGACGCGCACTGCGACGCCTGCACGGGAACCGGCGCTTGCACCACCTGCTCGACCGGCTACGCGCTCAACGCCGGCGTGTGTGTGCTGCAGGGCAAGAGCTGCCTCGCCATTCACACGGCGACCCCGGCCGCGGCGAGCGGCATCTACCAGCTGGATCCCGACGGCGGATCCACGGCCAACGCTTTCTTCGCCTACTGCGACATGACCGCCGACGGCGGCGGGTGGATGAAGATCCTGCAATACAACAACGCGGCCTACACGCCCAGCGCGGCGGCGGTCGGTACCATCGCGGTCGCCGGCACGGCGGTCATGGCCAAGCTGGCGGACATCAACGTCAATAGCCTGTCCAACCTGGCGACCTTCCGCGAGTACCGATTCCAGGGCGACCTGTCCACCCAGAAGCTCTTCATGAAGTCGAGCGTGCCCTGGAACGACCTCGCCCAGGGCGAGGGACTGGTCCTCACCGGCACCGCCTTGGCCTGCGAGGCGACCACCAACTGCACCTACGTCGCCGTCACGGCGCCCGGTGGCCGCCCCACCATCGACTCCAACGACTGGACCCCCTCGTTGATCGGCGGCGCCAACAACCAGGACCGCTACTTCACCGACTACAGCGCCCCGATCAACTGCTACTTCACCGGTTCGACCACCCAGCGCTGCTACGACGCCGGATCGAGCACCGGCCACGCCATCATCCCGAACCTCTCCATCTGGACGCGCGAGCTGCCGGTGACCAGCGACGGGATCATCATCTACCCGCTCAACGAGAACACCGGGACGACCGTGGGCGACACCTCGGGCAACGCCCGCAACGCGACGGTGGTCGCCGGCACCTGGACGCCGGGCCACACGGGGAGCGCCCTGCTGGGCTCGCTCCGCACCAACGCGGCCGTACCGGTGACGAGCGCCGTCACGGTCTCGGTCTGGGTCCGGCGCGACGGCGCCGGCACGGGCTACCCGCGCATCCTGAGCTGGAACAACGACGGTCTCGAACTGGCGGACGCGGCGGCGGGCAACACCCTCGGGGTCTGGACCCCCTCGCTCGGTTGGCACATCATCGGGACGAGCTTCGGCACCGGCTTCCACCACGTCGCGGTGACCGTCGGCGGCGGCGCGCTGTTCGTCTACTTCGACGGTGTTCAGGTCTACACCGTCGCCACGACCGTCGCCCTGACCGGCCAGATGTCGATCGGGACGCGGTGGAACAGCGTCGAGTCGTGGGTCGGTGCGGTCGACCAGGTGCGGGTCTACGACCGCGTGCTGAGCGCGACCGAGATCGCGGCGCTCGCCCAGGAGTGAGGCGGCGTCTTTTTTCGTGATCGATCCGGCCGTCGGGCGACATCCATGGCCATGCAGATGCGCGGTATCGTCGTGGCTTCAGCCCTGGCCGGCCTCGTCGGGTTGGCTTGCTCCGGTGGATCGGGCGACTCGACCCCCGACGCGGGTGGCCCGGGCGGTACGGGCGGTACGGGTGCCCACGCCGGGTCGGGCGGGAGCAACGCCGCCGCGGCGGGAACCACCGGCTCTGGGGGAACCGGCGCGGCCGGCGTGTCCGGCGCCGCGGGAAACCCGGGCACGGCGGGCGCTTCGGGAACGGC
>CALAOV010000160.1 GCA_937889515.1 uncultured Myxococcales bacterium
GGCCTTCGCACCGTCGTGAAGCTGACCCGCTCCCGCGCCGCCGGTGGTCCCCACGGCGCCGGGGGCGCGCGTGGCGACCGGCCAAGCGCCGGTGGTCGGCGGAAACGCCGCCGGCGCCCGCGAGCGGGCGCTCGACGAGGCGATGCGGCAGGCCGTCGACCTGGCGCTCGCCGATCTGGCCGACGCGCCGACCCGCGCGGCACAGGCCAAGGCCATCAAGGCGATCGAGGCCAAGGCCCGCAGCCTGGTGCCGCGCTACCGTACGCAGGAAGAGGGGGAGGCGAACGGCGTCTACACGGTGCGCATCGAAGCGGAGGTCGACGAGGTCGCGCTCCGGCGGAAGATTGACCGCTGGACCTCCGGTCCTGACCAGGCCGCGCCCCCGCCGCCCGGCACTCCGGCCGTCCTCATCATCCCCGGCGACCGGCTGGAGAGTACCTTGGCCTTCCTGCCGGCCTTGGTGGCGGCGCTGTCGTCCGCGAAGGTGCGTGCGCGGGCCGGCGACGTCGGCGACGGCTCGGTGGCCGCGGCCGCGCAGGCGGCGGCCCGCACCTCGTTCGCGAGCGCCGCCCTGGTTTCGGCCACCCTGACCGACGAGGGGGCCGTTCGCGGCACGGGGCGGCTCTCGACCGCTTGCCGGGCCACCGCCCGGCTGGTCGCGGCGCCGTCGGGCGCTGCGGCGGGCGAGCGCACAGCGACCGCCCGGGTGTTCACCGACGGCGCTGAGGCCGGACACACCACCTGCCTCGCACGGCTGGCGCGGGATCTGGGGGACGAGCTGGGGGCGGCTCTCTCGGTCGCCAGCGGGTCTGGCGATCTCAAGGTGATCACCGTCGATGCCGACGTGATCGAGCCCGAGGCGATCTCGGCCCTCCTCAAGAGCGTGCGCGCGATCGGCGCGGTCTCGGCCGCCGAGCTGCAACGGATCGGCGCCGGTCGCGCCGAGATCCGGGTGCGGACGCGGGCCGCAGCGGGTCCTCTGGCCGCCGCCCTCTCGCGGGACGCCGACGCGCTCATCACCCTGTCCGACGTGCAGACCAGCGCCGACGCGATCCATCTCCGGGCGCGGCTGCGCGCGCCCATCTCGCCTCAACCCGGGAGCGGCCCATGACCTCGAAGGCGACCTCGAAGACATCGAAACGGGGCTCCTCGGGCCTGCCGTTCGCCTTCCTGCTGCTGGCGCTCTCCCTGGGCGCCTCCTGTGCGCACGCGCTGCCCGAGGGGGGCGGTCTCCGCGTGGACTGCAACTTCCCCGACGCCACCGTCTGGGTGGACGACGTGCTGGTCGGCAGCGCGGCGAGCTGGAAGGCCGAGGGCCGGCAGATCCGCGCCGGCTTCCACCGCATCGAAATCCGCCGGCCCGGCACCTACTCGGTCTTCAAGGAGATCGATCTGCCCGTGGGTGGCAAGTCGGTGGTCGTCGCCAAGCTCCACGAGACGATCGACTGACCCGGACCAGACCGGGGCCGTTCAGCCGAGCTGTTCGCAGAACTCGATCTGCCGCGGAACCTTGTAGGGGGCCAGGTTTCGCGCGCAGTGGTCGATGATGTCCTCGGCGCGGCAGACCCCGGCGCGGACCACCCGCGCGACCACCATGGGTCCCCCCAGATCGTCGGTGATCACCCGGGCCTGAGCGGCCTTGACCTTGGGGAAGGCCTCCAGGCAGCCCTCGACCTCGCCGAGCGCGACCCGCTTGCCGTCGACCTTGACCAGATCGTCTTCGCGGCCGGTGATGGTGGTGCGGCCGGTCTTGTCCTGCTGTCCGACGTCCCCGGTGCGGAGCCAGCCGTCGTCGAGCCCGCCGATCGGGACGCCGTCGCTGCGCTTGGGCAGGTGCATCCTCGGGACCGAGACCACCGACAGCGCGCGCGAGCGGACCCAGATCGGTCCGGTCTCACCGGGCGGCAGGCGGTCCCCCTTCGGGCCGGCCACGCGCAGCTCGACGCCCTCGAACGGCTTGCCGACGCTCTCGGGATCCTTGCCGCCGCGATCGAGCGCCAGCGGCCCGGCCTGCGTGCTGTGGTAGCAGGAGAGCAGCCGGATGCCGAAGCGCTGGTAGAAACCCTCCGCGATGTTAGCGGGCAGCGCCGACCCCGAGCTGATGAAACGCGCGCCGGCCGTCTTGAGCGGCTTGACGGTGGGAACCCGAACCAGCGATCCGTAGAGCGCCGGCGTGCCGGCGAAGAAATCGATGCTCTGCTCGCGGAGCAGCTTGGCGATCCGCTTGGGGGAGATCTCGTCTTCGAGGAACAACGTAGCGCCGCTGGCCAGCGTCGTGAGCAGACCGAAATCGAATCCGTAGCTCGCGTGCAGCGGCAGGGTGCAGAGGATCCGGTCCGACACCGACACGCCCAGCGTCTTGCCGATCGCCTGGGCGGCCGCTTCCAGATTGGCCGAGGTCTTGACGACCCCCTTGGGGTCCCCGCCGATGCTGGCAGTCAGCAGCACGACATCCGGCGCCCCGGGCCCATCGGTGAGGCCCGCCAGCGACGTTCGCTTGTAAAGGCCGCAGGTCAGCAGCGTGCCCTGCAGGCGCCGCCGGGATTCGGGGACGAACTTGGAAGGCGGGCCGGCGGCCGGACGCGCGGCCGTCGGGCTGGCGTAGTAGGGGAGACCGGCGGAGGCCTGTCCCCCCTCGCCGCCACGCGGGCGGGTGATGAGCGCGCGCAGGGGCGCCGCCTCCAGGATCATCTCCAGCTCCCGGTTCCCGGTGGTCGGGTCGAGCGGCACGACCACCGCGTCGATCTTCGCCAGCGCCAGCGCCAAGATCACGAAGTCGGGAACGTTGCCCAGCATGAGCCCGACCCAGGAGCCCGGCGAAATCCCCAGCGCGTGCAGCTCCTGGGCGCGCCGATCCACCCGGTGGAGCAGCCCGCGCCACGATAGGTACGTGTCTCGGTAGACCAGAGCCTTACCGGTGCTCTGGCCCGAAGCGACGTTCGAAAGCCACTCGTAAAGCTGCATGCTACGGGACAGACGCCTTTGGAAGCCCCGCGAGTCTATACGCCGAGGGGTCGGCGCCACAAGCTCGGATCTGCCCGGGGGAGGCCTTCCGAGCGGGCGGCCTCCCGGGCTACCTTGCCGCGACGAGACGCGTCGCCGCCCGATCGCCCTTTTCTGCGGCCTTGCCGGCGAGATATTCGGTGACGATGTGGCGGCCGACGTAGGTGGCCTTGATGCGCCAGTTGGGACTATTCCCCAGGACGACGGCGAACGCGATGGTCGGGTGGTCGGCCGGCGCGTAGCCGACGAACCAGCTGTAGCCGATGGGCCCGCGATCGGTCTCGGCCGCCAGCGTGCCGGTCTTGCCAGCGACCTCGATCGGCAGGTAACGCTGGCCGCGCTTGTTGCGGAAGGTGGCCTTGGCGGTTCCGATCCGGGTGGTCAGCTCCATCATGTGGCCGACCTCGGCCGCGGCGCCGGGGTTTGCGACGTGGCGGGGAGAGGCGACCGGCAGCTGCACGGGATGGCCCCCTTCGTCGACGGCGCTGTCGATCAGCGTGGGCGCCGGCATGTCGCCTCGGTTGGCGATCGTCGCCGCCAGCAGCGCGCCGTGCATCGGCGACAGCGTCGAGTGCCAGAACCCCGCGGCGGCTCGGGCAAATTCGAGGTGGTCGGCGGGAACGTCCAGGTGCGACGCCTCGACGGGGAGATCGAAGGGGATGGCTTCGTCGAAGCCGAAGCTGCGGCCCTCCCGCAGCAGGCCGTCGGAGGTGAGGTGTCGGCTGACCAGCTTGGCGATGATCGCGTTCTGCGACTTCCCGATGCCGAAGGCGAGCGTGTCGCAGCGGCGATCGATGGCCGGCAGATCGATGAGGTTGTCCGGGAGAATCGACGACACGCCGCCGTGATAGCAGGTGCGGGTGGCGCCCGAGACGCCGCTCTCGACCAGCGCCGTGGCCGAGACGACCTTGAAGACGGAGGCCGCCGGTGCCCAGGGCCGCAGCGCCAGATCCACCGCGCCGAGGCGCGGATCGGCGGCCGACCGACCGACCATCGCCAGCACCCGACCGTCGGGAATCGACACGACCACCGCGCCGCCGTACGGGATCTGAAACGCTCGCAGCACGTCGTCGGTGCTGGTTTGGAGGCGCGGATCCAGCGTCAGCTCCGCGCGTCCACCGCCCGTCAGATCCGCCACGTAGTGCCGGCCGGCCAGGCGAATCGTCTCCGGTCGGACCGCCACCGATTGCCCGAAAACCGGCGCAGAAACCGTCAGCAGGGTGGCGACCGTTACAAGAGCCGAGGTATGTGACATATTTACACCGTCATACATGTAGGATAATGTGTCAAATTATCCTCCCCTTGCCGCCTCGCTAGGTTTGACCTAGCCTGCTTCGCCGAGACTGTGGCGCGACATCCCCGCGATCCGAACGACACTTCCGAATCGGACCACGTCCGAGCGAAGACGGTCGTCACCAGCATCAGCCGCATCTCCGAGCGGCCGGCCGGCAATGAAGCGTGTCTGGTCGTGATCTACGGTTCGGAGCTGGGAAAGAAATACAATCTCAACGCCGCGTCGCTGGTCGTCGGACGCTCATCGAAATGCGACATCCAGATCGATCAAGAGTCGATCTCGCGCAACCACTCGAAGATCGTCAACACGGGCAAGTCGATCCTGGTGCGCGATCTGGGATCGACCAACGGGACCTACGTCAACGACGAGCCCGTCGACGAATACATCCTGCGCGACGGGGATCTCATCAAGATCGGCCGCACGATCTTCAAGTTCCTGACCGGCGGCAACATCGAGAACGCCTACCACGAAGAGATCTACCGGCTCACGACCATCGACGGGCTCACCCAGATCTTCAACAAGCGCTACTTCCTCGACACGCTGGAACGCGAGGTCGCGCGCTCGCACCGCTACCGGCGCGCGCTGTCGCTGGTGATGTTCGACATCGATCACTTCAAGAAGGTGAACGACGGCTACGGGCACCTGGCCGGCGACTACGTGCTCAAGCACCTGGCGCAGACGGTGCGGGCCAAGATTCGCCGCGAAGACTGCTTCGCCCGCTACGGCGGCGAGGAATTCGCGATCGTGCTTCCCGAGATCGACGGTGGAAATTGCCTGCCCTTCGCGGAGAAGATCCGGGAGATCGTCGAACGCACCGAGTTCAAGTTCGAGAACGCGCGGATCCCGCTCACCATCTCGATGGGCATCGCCACCGTCGATCCCGAGCTGATCGACGCCGCCGGGATCATCAAGCGCGCCGACGAACGCCTCTACGAAGCCAAAGCCAGCGGCCGCAACCGCGTCTGCGCCTAATGCGGCGCGGGAGGGGCTGCGCCCCTCCCACGAGCCCACCCCGCGGAGCGCGACCAGAGCCGAAGCCGGATCTGGCTCGGCACATAAGTCTCCGGCGGACAGAGCCCGCCTCCGATCCGGGGATGCTCGGCGATCTGGCTCGGCACATAAGTCCCCGGCGGGCAGAGCCCGCCTTCGATCCGTTCTGAGAAAGAGCGCTCCGTCAGGAGCGCAAACGCGCGACTGATCTGTTCGAAAATGTTGGGCGATCGCACCGCGCGTAAACGCGCTCACGTTGGGGACGAGCTACCTGATACTCGGTTCGAGGACGCCGTCCTCGTCGACTTTTTCGGGCTTGTCGGCTTTTTCGCCCTTGCCGGCGGCCGGAGCTGCCACGCGTACCCGGCGCGCGCGGGCCGTCGCGGAGGCGGTCTTCTCGCCGGTGGCGCCGCCCGCGCCTTCGCCGGTGGCCGGCTCGACGTCGGCCCTTCGCAGCGACGCGAACATCGGCGAGGGGAGATTCGGGACGACGTACATCGTCTTGGGCTCGTAGCCGGCCTTCTTGAACTGGAACTCGACCGCCGAGTCGCTGTAGGCGATCTCGATCGACAGCGGCGTCAGTCCCAGCGTCTGGCCGTCGGCCCGCGCCACGACGGCGCCGTCCGGATCGGAGTTGAAGTTCACCCGCACCGTGGCCGGGTGCAGGGGCAGCAGCGCGGCCGGCAACGGACGCCGGGTATCGCGCCGCGGATAGATCAGGAAGATCGCGGCGACCGTGGAGACGATTCCGAAGAAGAGCAGCAACCGGCTTCCGGGCTTGGTCCGGATCAGGTTGTCGATGTTGTTGATGAGCTCGCCGCGTCCGGAGGGCGTCCCGCTGGAGGCGGGCGGTTTGGACCCGAGCTGCGATCCAAACCCCATCGCCGAGCGCTCCTCGAGCTCCGAGCGCGCCATGGGGGCCGCGGCCCGCGCGATGCCGGACAGATCGTCGGGGATGCCGACCTCGGGAGCCGAGCTGGCATAGCGCTCCGGATCGAGCAGCGCCTCGCGCAGATCGGACATGGTCTGGAACCGCTGGTCGCGATCCTTGGCCAGTACGCGGTAGAGCAGCAGGTCCAGGTACTCGGGCAGGTCCGGCACGATGCTGCGGACCGACGGCGGCGGCATTGTGACGTGCTTGACGATGATCTCGCCGTACCCCTCGCCACCAAACGGCACCTTGCCGGTCAACATCTCGAAGATGAGAACGCCGAGCGAGTAGATGTCGGCGCGGTAGTCGATCTCGGTTTTGCCCTCACACTGCTCCGGAGACATGTAATAGGGCGTGCCCATTACTGAGCCGGTGCGTGTCTTGTGCGTCACCTTCTGATCGCTCTGCGTCAGCTTGGCCAGACCGAAGTCGAGCACCTTGACGAAGTCGCGGTTCCCCCCGCGGCTGCAGAGGAAAATGTTCTCCGGCTTGAGATCGCGGTGGATGATTCCCTGCTGGTGGGAGGCGTTCAGCGCGTCGGCGATCTGTGCGCCGATCGACATCGCCTCCCCGATCGGGAGGTGTTTCTCACGCTTGAGGCGGTCCGACAGCGACTCGCCCTGCAGATACTCCATGACGAAGTAGAATTCGCCGTCGGAGGTGTTGCCGAAGTCGGCGATGTCGACGATGTGCTCGTGGCCGATCTGGTTGACGGCCTTGGCCTCGGTGATGAACCGCGAGACCACGTCGGAATTCTTGGAGAGCTCCGGGTGAATCGCCTTCATGGCGACTTTTTTTCCGATGACCGGATGCTCGGCCAGGTACACCACCCCCATGCCCCCCTCTCCGAGCTTGGCGGTGATCTTGTAATTCCCGATCGTGTGACCGATGTCGATCATGCAGCCGCGCGGCTAAGCCCCCAATTTATAGCGGAATCGTAAAACGCCGCACGAGTATAACGTACGAGAAGCCAAAACGTTTCCGAGGGTCAGCCGAAAAGAATCGAGCGCCGCTGCGCAAGCAGGTCGGCGATCATTCCGTCGATCGAGGTCCGGACCGTTTCCGCCACCCGGACCGTCCCAGCTTCGTCGCCGATGGCGGGCGGGGGAATCGGGGCGCCGATCTGGATGGTCCATTTGGTCGGGACCGGCAGCAGGCCCAGGGGGCCAAGCCATGGAAAGGTTGGAGTAATTGGGATGTAGGGCAGTCCAAGTGGCTCGGCCAGGCGGGTGAGCTTGCCGATCACCGGATGAATCTCCTCGGCGCCCACGATGGCCACTGGCAGGAGCGGCACCTGAGCCTGCCGCGCCAGCCGGACGAATCCACCCCGGCCGAAGCGGGCCAGCCGATAGCGCTCCCGATAGAGCTTGCCAACTCCCTTCAACCCTTCTGGAAATACCGCGACCAGCTCGCCGGCTGCCAGCAGGGGCAGGGCGGTTTCGGTCGACGCCCGGACGCCGCCGATGCGCGCCACCACATTCGCCATCCAGCCGGCGCGGAACGCGAAGTTGGCGACCAGCGGTCGGACGCGTCGATGGTTCGGCATGTTGCGGTAGAGGCCATAGAGCAACAGAGCGCCGTCGTAGGGGATGCCGCCCGAGTGGTTGCCCACCAGCATCGCGGCGCCGGTCTGGGGGACGTTCTCCATGCCGAGTAGACGCACCCGGAAGTAGCGGGACCACAGGAACTCCAGGAGCGGCGCCGCGCGCTCGAGGAACTTCGGATCGTGGCCCCCGTCGGGAAGGTCGTTGGCCTTCTGGGCCCCGGGACCGTAGGCCGACCGCATGGCCTCCACCACGGCGGCCAGCGCCGACTTGATTGTCGCCTCAGAACCCGCAGTCGCCAAGGGAGCCTCCCAGGGATTCGAGCACCGCCAGGTAGTCGTCCGGCGGCGGCGTGCGGAGCTCGATGGGAGCTCCCGTGACCGGGTGGGGGAAGCCCAGCAGCGCCGCGTGCAGCATGAGGCGCGCGGCGGCGATCTGCGGTCGCCCGGCGCGGTAGATGTCCCGGTTGTAGACAGTCTCGCCCACCAGGGGATGGCCGCGCTCGGCCAGGTGGATGCGGATCTGGTGGGTGCGGCCGGTCTCGAGCCGGACGCGGCAGAGGGTCGCGCCCCGGAGTCGCGCGAGCGGTTCGACGTGGGTGACCGCCTCCTGGCCCTGGTCGCGATGCTGGGTCGAGCCCCGGATGCCATCGCCGCGGTCGGCGACCAGGCGGGATTCGATTCGCGCGGCCGCGACCTCGCCGTGGGCCACCGCCAGATAAAAACGGTCGGCCGTGTGGCGCTGAAACACCTGGTGCAGCGCGCGCTCCGCCAGCCGCGTCTTGGCGAAGCACAGCAGCCCCGAGGTGTCCTTGTCGATCCGATGCACGATGTAAAGCGGCGTCGCGGTGGCGCGCTTGCCGCCGTGGCGCCAGCTCGCGCGCACCAGATCCATCGCGGTGCCGGTCTCCTTTCGCTCGTAGGGAACGCTGGAGATCCCGGAGGGCTTTTCGATCACGACGACGTGCGCGTCTTCGAAGGCGATCCGAAATCCCGCCGGGGTGGTCAGCGGTTTGCGCGCGGTCGGGCGCAGCTCCAGGCGTTGGCCGGCCTGCACCCGCAGCGCGGGATCGAGGAGGACCTCGCCGTCGAGACGGACCTTGCCGGTCGTGCAGAGCCGCTTGACCTCGGTCCAGCTCTTCCCGGTCAGCCGGCGTCGCAAGGCGGCGGCCACGGTGCCGCCCACGTCTTGTGCGTCCATCACGATGGTCGTGTCCGTTTCACTGGCGCGCGGGTCAGCCACGAATCATGTCGAACACGCGCTCGAGCGCGCCGTCGAGCTGCTCGGGCCGCGATCCGCCCCCTTGCGCCATGTCGGCGCGCCCGCCGCCCTTACCCCCCAGGGCCTTGGCCACCTCGCCGACGATCTTGCCGGCGTTGAACCGACCAGTGAGATCGGGCGTCACCATCGCGACGAGCGCGATCTTGTCCCCCTCGACGCCGGCCAGCACGATCACGCCCGAGCCTAGCTTGTCGCGCAGCTGATCGGTGACCTCACGCAGCGCCTTAGGATCGGCGACGTCGGCGCGGGTGGCCAGCACGCGCACGCCGCCGACGTCGCGCGCCTCGGCCAGGAGATCGCGCCCGCCGCCCGAGGCGAGCTTGCGCCGCAGCTTCTCGATCTCCTTCTCCTGCTCGCGCAGCTCGGCCTGGAGCTTGGCGACGCGGGCGGCGATCTCGAAGCTGCCGGCCCGCAGCAGGCGGCCCGCCTCGGACAGCTCGCCGTCCATCCGGCGAACGTAGCCCAGCGCCCCCGCGCCGGTGACCGCCTCCAGGCGCCGGACGCCCTGCGCGACCCCGGTCTCCTCGGTGATCTTGAAGAAGGCGATGTCGCCGGTCCGGGCGACGTGGATGCCGCCGCAGAATTCCTTCGATTCTCCCATGGTCACCACCCGTACCGTCTCGCCGTATTTTTCGCCGAAGAAGGCGATCGCGCCGGCCTGCTTGGCCTCGGCGATGGGGAGCACGGTGGTGTCGGTGGCGACGTTGGCGCGCACGCGCGCGTTGACCAGATCCTCGACCCGCTGCCGTTCGTCTTCCGAAAGCGGCGCCGAGTGCGAGAAGTCGAAGCGTAGGCGATCGGGGGCGACCAGCGAGCCCTTCTGGGTCACGTGCTCGCCCAGCACGAGCCGCAGCGCCCAGTGCAGCAGATGGGTCGCCGAGTGGTTGCGCCGGATGTCGTCACGGCGTTCGCCGTCGACGGCCAGGTCGACGGCGTCGCCGACGCGCAGCTCGCCGGTCTCGAGCTCGCCGAAGTGGACCCAGAGCGTCGACACCGGGCGCTTGCAGTCGCGTACCGTGAGGCGCGCCTTGGCGGAGGCGATCGTCCCCGCGTCGCCGATCTGTCCGCCCTGCTCGCCGTAAAAGGGCGTCTCGGCGACGATCACGGCCACGTCCTTGGAGTAGGGGCCGACCACCTCGACTTCCTTCCCATCGGCGACGAGCGCCACCACGCGGGATTTGGCGCTGGTCGCCTGGTAGCCGATGAACCTGGTCGGGCCGACGCGATCGGCGATGCTCTGGAACACGCCGGCCACCGCGACCTCGCCCGAGCCCTGGAATTCGCTGCGCCGCCGCTGCTCGTCCATCGCGCGGGCGAAGCCGAGCTCGTCGATCTGGTAGCCGTGCTGCTCCGCGATCACGCGGGTGAGATCGAGGGGAAACCCGTAGGTGTCGTAGAGCATGAAGGCCATCGCACCCGGGATCGTTCGGCCCGTACCCCCGGTCGAGAACACCTTGTCGTCCAGCAGGCGCACGCCCCGTTCGAGCGTGTCGCGAAAGCGCGTCTCCTCTTCCCGGGTGATCTTGGCGATCAGGCTGGCCCGCTCGCCCAGATCCGGATAGACGTCGCGCAGCTTGCCGACGACGTCGGCGGCCACCGCGTCGAGGAAGGGCTCTTTGATGCCGAGGAGCCAGCCGTGGTAGACGCCCCGCCGCATGATCCGGCGCAGCACGTATTCGCGCCCGGTCTTGTCGGGGAAGACCCCGTCCGCGATCAGGAACGCCGCCGCGCGGGCGTGATCGGCGATGGCGCGCAGCGAGACGCTGGACCCTTGGTAGTCCTCGGGCACGTATGTTTTCCCGGAGAGCGTCGCCACATGATCGATGAGTGGCCGCAGCAGGTCGGTCTCGTAGTTCGAGCGCACGCCCTGCAGCACGGCGCACAACCGCTCGAGGCCCATCCCGGTGTCGACGGAGGGCTTGGGCAGCGGACGGCGATCGCCGGGCCCGACCTGCTCGAACTGCATGAACACCAAGTTCCAGATCTCGACCCAGCGGTCGCAGTCGCAAGCCGGACCCTCGCACGTTCCGCCGCCCGCCTCGATCGCGCAGGGGATGCCGTCGCCCTGGTGGTAGTGAATCTCGCTGCAGGGACCGCAGGGGCCGGTTTCGCCCATCGCCCAGAAGTTGTCCTTGTCGCCGAGCGAGATCACGCGATCGTCGCCGACGCCGGCGATCTTCTTCCACAGCGTCCGCGCCTCGCCGTCGGACTCGTGCACCGTGTAGATGAGGCGGCCCGGATCGATGCCGTAGGTCTTCGCCAGGAGCTCGTAGGCGAACGCGATCGCTTCGGGCTTGAAGTAGTCCCCGAACGAAAAGTTTCCCAGCATCTCGAAGAAGGTGTGGTGGCGCGCCGTGCGCCCGACGTTCTCCAGATCGTTGTGCTTGCCGCCCGCACGGACGCACTTCTGCGAGGTGGTGGCGCGCGGAAAGTGGGCCTGGCGGCGGCCGGTGAAATAGTCCTTGAACTGGTTCATCCCCGCGTTGGTGAAGAGCAGGGTCGGATCGTCGGCCGGAACCAGCGACGCGCTCGCGACCTCCCGATGACCCTGCTGGCGGAAATAGTCGAGGAACGCGCGGCGGACGGCGTGGGATTCGGACGGGGCAGAAGGCGACATGGGGCCGTGAAGACTAATCGGGCCCGGGTTCGTCCTCAACCGCTGGTTGCGCTTCGTCGGCCCCGCCGCGCCGCCGCCGGCCCGGGGGAGGGGGCGCCGGCTGGAAGGGGGTGAGCCCAGGGATTTTCGCCACGGCGTCGGCGTCGGCGCTGGTCGGGTCCAGGATCCAGCTGCGGGTTTCGGGCAGGACGCGCAGAAGCTCGCCGGCGGCGGTGCGGCGCTTGCCGTCCGCCGCGGGCGCCAGCCGCTGGAAGATCACCCCGCGCAGCGCCGAGGCGATCCGGCCCCGCGCTTCGGCGCGGGCCTCGGGCGCCCAGAAACGGGCCAGCCGCCCGATCGCGCCGGCGGCGCTGCCGGCCAACACCGCGACGAACACCAGCGGCCCGCTCTCGGCGGCGGTCAGGACCAGCTCGGCCGCGTCGAGGTCGCCGAGCGGGTCGACCGCCAACAGGTCGGCATCCTGCCGCGCCGTGGCCCGCAGCGCCGCGGGGACCGAAGGGACATCCGTCCCCACCTCGCGCTGCACCACCGAGGTTCGGCGGTGCAGGTATTCCACCGGATCCTCGATGGTCAGTGCGCGGCAGGTCCGGCGCGCCACGACGTCGTCGATGATCGCGGCCAGCGTGGTGGTCTTGCCGTTTCCCGCTCCGGCGGCCACCAGGATCAGGCCCGGACCGGGATCGGTGAGATCGCGGATCTCGGCCGGAAGCCCCAGCGTGTCGAGGGTGGGAATCTCGGGCGGGATCAACCGAAGCGACAGGCCGAGGCCACTGCGCTGCTGGAAGATGTGGACCCGCTGCCGTCCGGCGGGGGTCGCGAATACCAGCGTGACGTCGCCGGTCCGCTCGAGAGCCTCGCGGCGCCGATCGTTGAGCAGGGAGAGCGCCAGGCCCTGCAGGAAGTCGCGCGAGAGCGCAGGGACGTCGGTGAAGGTTCGCAGCTCGCCGGAGATCCGGAGGATGGGCGACTGCCCGGGCTTCAGATGAACGTCGGAAGCGCCGAGCCGCCGGGCCGCCGCCAGCGCTCTGTCGAAAAAGGAATCCATCTCCGATGCCCTCGCGATGCCCAACGGCTTTCACCCTAGATTACCATCGACCAGGATCAGGATCTGGAACCCCTCGGGGGTTCCAGGTAAGTTGTTACCCGTGGCCAACGAACCCGCCTCAGCCGGGCAGGAGATCCTGGTCGTCGACGCCGACGACCAGGTGGTGAAGGGTCTCGACCGGCTGCTGACGCGGGTGGGCCTGATCGTGACCGGGACGCACGATCCGATCCGGGCCCGCGATCAGATCCTGAACAAGTTCTTCGCCGTCGCGCTGGTGGACGCCGACACGCCGACGCCCGGGGGTGGGATCGAGCTCTTGCAGTTCGCGCGCGACAAGTCGCCGCTCACGTCGGTCGTGATCATGACCGCGCGGAAGTCCTATGAGACGGCGGTCAAGGCCTTCCGCGCCGGCGCGGCGGACGTCGTGCTCAAAGAGCCGGACGTGGTGCCCTATCTGCGCGAGCGGGTTCTCGAGGCGGCGGGCGACATCAAGGCGACCGCCGATCGGAACAGCCTCTTCGAGGAGGTGGCCGAGACGCACGAGGAGTTCTTGCGGCGGCTGCGCGACGTCTCCCACGAGCTTTTAGACCTGGAGGACCGGGTCACCGGGCGCACGGCGGACGACGCGGGCGATCCGGCGAGCATCAGCGTGGTGTTGGTCGACGACGATCCGGCTGCGCTGGAGGAGATCCAGCGGGTCCTGACCGCCGACCAGGGGTGGAATTTTCGCGTCGCCTTCACCGGCGGCGAGGCGCTGGACGTCGTCATGCAGGTGCGCCCGCAGATCGTGATGGTCAAGGAGGACCTGCCCGATCTGCCGGGAAGCATGGTGGTCAACACCGTCAAGGCCAGCGCGCCCGACGCGCTGACGCTGCTCTACAGCCCGCCCGGAAAGAGCGGTCGGGCCGGCGAGGTGAAGCTGGTGGACGCCAGCCGGGTGATGAGCCTGATCGGCAGCTACACCGAACCCGCCCAGCTGGTCGGGCCGCTCAACGAGATCCGCGAGGCGCTCAAGCAGAAGACCCACGAGCGCCGCTACCTGCAAGCCTTCCGGCAGCGACACTTCGAGTTCCTGCAGCGCTACAACGCCATCAAGCAGCGCCTCAAAGAAGAGCTCGATCGCCGCAAGAAGCCCCGCTGACTATTCCAGCGCGTATATCCCGGGTAGGTTCCGGTAGAGCTGGGCGGCGTCGAGCCCGTATCCGACGACGTAGGCGTCCGGCGCGTCGAAACCCACGAAATCGAGCGGCGCGCCCGAATGTCGGTAGGCGGGTTTGGCCAGCAGCACGCAGGTGTGCAGGCTGGCCGGGCCCCGGGCCCGCAGGAGGTCCAGGAGATAGCCCAGGGTGAGCCCGGTGTCGGCGATGTCCTCGACCAGCAGCACGTGTCGCCCCGCGATGGGCGCCCCGAGATCGCTCGTGATCTCCACGACGCCCGAGGAGACGGTGGCGTCCCCGTAGCTGCGCACCCCCAGAAAGTCGCAGGTCATTTCGCGCGGGATGGCCCGAACCAGGTCGGCCATGAACATGAAGGCCCCGCGCAGGACGCCCACCACCGTCAGGGGCCCGGCCGGGAGGCGCCGGTCGATCTCGGCGCCCAGCTCGGCCACCCGCCCGGCGATGGTGGCGGCGGAGATCAGCTCCCGGGGCGGCATCCTTGCACGGTGCCCGACTGGAGGTCGTCTGTAAACCCGCCGATGGAACCTGCGGTCACGGGCGTTGTCTCTTACGATCAGGTGGGTATCTGCATGAAAAGGCGTCTCTCGGTGGTTGTGCTCGCCCTGGCCGGGGCCTGCGCGGGCAAGGGCAAGAATGAGGTCGCGGTGGTTCCGCCGGGAACGGCCGTCGAGCAGATCGAGATGGACCCCATCAAGATCACTGCCGTGCGGGGGCCGGACGGCACCCATCTCGAGACCTACGACATCACCGAGCTGTTCGAGCGGGCCGGCGCGGCGCTATCCGCCAAGCGCTACGACGACGCCGCGCGGGACTACGACCGCCTGCTCAAGGAGTTCCCGGACACCCGCTTCACGAAGGCCGCCCTATACAACGGCGGCCTCGCCTATCAGGGCAAGAAGGACTGGCAGACGGCGATCTCCCATTTCCAGAGCCTCGAGCGCGGGTACCCGGGGACCTCGGACGCCAAGGACGCGCTCTTCCAGATGGGCGCCTCGTACGCCGAGATGGGGAACTGGCCGACGTCGGCCACGATGTTCGCGGAGATCCTCGAACGCAAGGATCTGACCGCCGACGACAAGATCGAGGCGCTGGCGCGGCGGGGCTTCGCGCAGTTCGAGCTCAAGGATCTCGACACCGCCGAGCGGACGTTCCAGTCGGCGGTCTACTTCTTCAACAGCATCGAGCACGACGAACGGCTCGAGACCGACTTCTATCTCGGCCTGGTCAAGTACCACCTGGGCCAGATCCCGCACGAACGGTTCCGGGCGATCCCGCTCCGCCTGCCGGTCAAGCAGATGGCCGTCGACATGGAGGACAAGGCGCGCCTCCTGCTCGCGGCCCAGCGCCTCTACATCGACACCATCAAGCTCGGGAACCCCCAGTGGGCCTCGGCCTCGGGCTACCAGATCGGGTCGCTCTACGAAGAGTTCTATGACGCCTTCATCCACGCGCCGATCCCGGCCGATCTTCAGGGCGACGACAACCAGGAGAAGCGCGAGGTCTACTACGAGGAGCTGCGCAAGAAGATCCGGATCCTGCTCGAGAAGTCGATTCGCACGCACGAGCAGAACCTCCTCATGCTGGAGCGCCTGGGCGTGCAGAATGAATGGCGGGACAAATCCAAGCTCTCGTTCGCCAAGCTGCAGAAGCTGCTCGACCCGAGCTACAAGTTCGAGTTCGCCGATCCGACCGTCGGCGGCGAAACGGCGGTGCCGCCGCCCCCCCCACCACCCACGCCGCCCTCGGGACGCTCAGGCGCGCCCGCGGACGAGCCCACGACGCGCGATCCGAAACCGCAGCCGCCCAGTCCAGAGCGCCAGATTCTTTGAGGAATTCGCCCTGTTGACACGCCGCGTTCTCGGGTGCCTGGCAAGAACCCGGCCAGGTTCATGATTGACGCTTGACAGGGCGGCGCGATCGAACTATACGTTCGCGCTCTGCGCGCCGGCCAGGGCATAGCTATGTCGATGCCGGAACAAAGTCAAACTAATCAGAATCATACGAAAATGGAGAGGGAGATCAGCGCAAGGAATCCCGACGGGCAGTGCCCGGCGAGATCCGTTGCGGGAGGGTTTGGGAACCCTCTCCGGGTTCCCGCGAGCATCGTAATGGCAAACCGGCGCTGGCGTAGCTCAATGGTAGAGCAGCTGATTTGTAATCAGCAGGTTGCGGGTTCGAGTCCCATCGCCAGCTCCGCCGCGAGAGATTCACACGGAGGGATTCCCGAGCGGTCAAAGGGAACAGACTGTAAATCTGTCGCCACTGGCTTCGAAGGTTCGAATCCTTCTCCCTCCACAAACACCGGCAAGTCGAACCACCACCGCATGAACCCCCTCCGTCGAACGTACGCGGGAGTAGCTCAGTTGGTAGAGCTCCAGCCTTCCAAGCTGGTTGTCGCGGGTTCGAGACCCGTCTCCCGCTCCGCCCACGTAGCTCAGTTGGCAGAGCACGTCCTTGGTAAGGACGAGGTCACCCGTTCAATCCGGGTCGTGGGCTCGAGGCCAAGCAGGTTAGCAACGCAGACGTTCAGGCAAGCCAGCTAGACAAACGAGGAAAATCAGATGGCCAAGGAAAAATTCGTCCGGAACAAGCCGCACCTGAACATCGGGACGATCGGTCACGTCGACCATGGGAAGACCACGTTGACGGCGGCGATCACCAAGGTGCTGACGAAGAAGGGATTCGCGAAGTTCCTGGCGTATGACCAGATCGACAAGGCGCCGGAAGAGCGGGAGCGCGGGATCACGATCGCGATCGCGCACGTGGAGTACGAGACGGAGAACCGTCACTACGCGCACGTGGACTGCCCTGGGCACGCGGACTACATCAAGAACATGATCACGGGCGCGGCGCAGATGGACGGGGCGATCCTGGTGGTGAGCGCGCCGGATGGCCCGATGCCGCAGACGCGGGAGCACATCCTTTTGGGCCGTCAGGTGGGCGTGCCGGCGATGGTGGTCTACCTGAACAAGGTGGACATGATCGCGAAAGAGGACGAAGAGCTTTTGGACCTGGTGGAACTGGAGCTGCGTGAGCTTTTGACGAAGTACCAGTATCCGGGCGACACGACGCCGATCGTGCGCGGCAGCGCGCTCAAGGCACTGGAAGGGGACGCGGGGGAGCTGGGTGAGCCGTCGGTGCTGAAGCTCTTGGAGGCGTGCGACACGTTCATCCCGGAGCCGAAGCGGGAGATCGACAAGCCGTTCCTGATGCCTGTGGAGGACGTGTTCACGATCTCGGGCCGCGGGACGGTGGTGACTGGGCGTGTGGAGCGCGGGATCGTGAAGGTGGGCGAGGAAGTGGAGATCGTGGGGTTCAAGGACACGTTCAAGACGTTCGTGACGGGGGTGGAGATGTTCCGGAAGCTGCTGGACGAAGGGCGGGCCGGGGACAACATCGGGGCGCTCCTGCGCGGGACGAAGCGCGAGGAGATCGAGCGGGGACAGGTGCTGTCGAAGCCTGGGAGCATCAAGCCGCACAAGAAGTTCATGGGCGAGATCTACATCCTCAAGAAAGAGGAAGGTGGACGCCACACGCCGTTCTTCAAGGGGTATCGGCCGCAGTTCTATTTCCGGACCACGGACGTGACGGGTCTGGTGACGTTGCCGGAGGGGGCGGAGATGGTGATGCCGGGGGACAACGTGAATCTCGAGATCGAGCTCATCACGCCGATCGCCTGCGAAGAAGGTCTGCGCTTCGCGATCCGCGAAGGCGGCAAGACCGTCGGCGCCGGCGTCGTCACCAAGATCCTGGAGTAGTCATGACGCCCAAGATTCGCATCAGGCTCAAAGCGTACGATCACCGGCTGCTCGATCAGTCGACCGGCGAGATCGTCGACACCGCGAAGCGGACCGGGGCCAGCGTGGCCGGTCCGGTTCCGCTGCCGACCAAGATCAACAAGTTCACCGTCCTGCGCTCGCCGCACGTCGACAAGAAGTCGCGCGAGCAGTTCGAGATCCGGACCCACAAGCGGCTCCTCGACATCCTGGAGCCGACGCAGCAGACGCTGGACGCCCTCATGAAGCTGGACCTGTCGGCGGGCGTCGACGTCGAGATCAAGACCTGACCTAACCGAGGCTTTCTCCATGCAGATCGACATCGTCAATATCGAAGGCAAAACGGTGGGGCAAGCCAGCCTCGCCGACGCCGTCTTCGGAGCCAAGGTGAAGGAATATCTCTTGTGGGAGATGGTGAATGCCCAGCGCGCCGCCAAGCGTGCCGGCACCCACTCCACCAAGACGCGCGCCAATGTTCGTGGCGGCGGCAAGAAGCCCTTCAAGCAAAAAGGGACCGGCAACGCCCGCCAGGGTTCGAGCCGGGCGCCCAACCACGTCGGCGGCGGCAAGGTGTTCGGTCCGCACCCGCGTTCGTACGCCTATACGGTGCCCAAGAAGGTCAAGCGGGCCGCGCTGGTCTCGGCGCTGTCGCTGCGGGCCAGGGAGAAGAAGCTGGTGGTGGTCGATGCGCTGTCGTTCGACGCGCCCAAGACCAAGCGCCTGGCCGGCATCCTCAAGGTGCTGGGGGTCGAGTCGGCGGTGCTCGTCGACGGCAAAGAGAACGCGAATCTGTCGAAGTCGGCGCGGAACCTGCCGAAGTCGAAGTATCTCGCGCCCGAAGGGTTGAACGTCTACGACATCCTCAACCACCCGGGCCTCATCATCGCGGCCGGCGCGGTTAAGACGATCGAAGCGCGCGTGCTTCCGGCCCAAGGTGAGACGTCGGGGACGCCCAAGGCGCCCAAAGGCAAGAAGTCGGAAGCCAAGTCGCCGACGGCGAAGGCAGCGTAAGGAGCGGCCATGCGATCACCCGAAGAGATCATCAAGCGCCCGCTCCTCACGGAGAAGGGCACCCGCCTCAAGGAGACGGGCGGCCAAGGCGACGGCGAGGTCGATCCGGAGACGCTCAAGGCGCAGCTCCTGTTCGAGGTCGCCCGCGACGCCAACAAGGTCGAGATCCGATACGCGGTCCAGAAGCTCTGGAACGTCGACGTGCTCGCGGTCCGCACCTCGGTGGTGCGCGGCAAAGAGAAGAAAATGGGACGCTACGTCGGAAGGCGTTCGAACTGGAAGAAGGCCATCGTCACCATCGCGGCCGGCCAGAACATCGAGTTCTTCGAGGGAGTCTAGAAGCCATGGGTCTTCGTCCACATAACGCCACCACCCCCGGAAGCCGCGGCCGCGTGGCCCCCGACTTCGCCGAGCTGTCGCAGGGAAATCGCCCCGAAAAGACGCTCACCGCCGCGATGTCGAAGACCGGCGGCCGCAACAACAACGGCCGCATCACCTCGCGTTTCCGCGGCGGTGGCCACAAGCGCCGTTTTCGGCTGATCGACTTTCGCCGCAACAAGGTGGGCGTGCCAGCCACCGTTGCCACGGTCGAGTACGATCCCAACCGCACGGCGCGCATCGCCCTTCTGCACTACATCGACGGTGAGAAGCGCTACATCCTGTGCCCCGACGGTCTCAAGGTGGGCGACGTGATCGTCTCCTCGCGCAACGCCGACATCAAGACTGGGAACAACCTCCCGCTGCGCTTCATGCCGCTCGGCACCACCGTCCACAACATCGAGCTCAAGATCTCGGGCGGCGCGCAGCTCTGCCGCTCGGCCGGGACCGGGGCCCAGGTGATGGCCAAAGAGGGCGACTGGGGCCAGCTCCGGTTGCCGTCCGGCGAGACCCGCAGGGTCCATCTCGACTGCCGCGCCACGGTCGGCCAGGTCGGCAACATCGAACACGGCTCCGTCCACGTCGGCAAGGCCGGCCGCACGCGCTGGAAGGGGCGTCGCCCCCACAACCGCGGCGTCACCATGAACCCGGTCGATCACCCGATGGGCGGTGGCGAAGGACGATCGTCGGGCGGCCGGCATCCCTGCTCGCCCTGGGGTCAGCTCTCGAAGGGTCTCAAGACCCGCCAGAACAAGCGCACCGACGCGATGATCATCAAACACCGCGGCAAGAAAGCCTGACCTAAAGGACACCCATGGCTCGCTCAATCAAAAAAGGTCCCTTCATCGACGCCAGTCTGATGAAGAAGGTCGTCGACATGCAGCGCCAGAAGTCGAAGAAGGTCCTCAAGACCTGGTCGCGGCGCTCGACCATCATCCCGGAGATGCTGGGGATGACCTTCGCGGTCCACAACGGGCGGAAGTTCGTCCCGGTGTTCACCACGGAGAACATGGTCGGTCACAAGCTGGGCGAGTTCTCGCCCACGCGGACATTCCACGGTCACTCGGGTGAGCGCAAGGCATCCTCGGGCGGCGGCGGTGGTGGTGGTGGCGGAGCGGCTCCGGGAGCGGCTCCCGCGGCCGCCGGCGCGAAGAAGTAAAGAGGAGACCCATGGCACGAGCAGTCTTGAGACGGTTCCGCGAGTCGCCCCGCAAAGTGCGGGCGGTGGCGGACATGATCCGTGGGCGGTCGGTCGACGACGCAATTTCGATCCTGCGCCTGCAGCAGCGCAAGGCGGCCCGCATGCTCAGCAAGGTGCTCGACTCGGCGATCGCCAACGCCACCGAGAACGAGAAGGCCGACGCCGAGAAGCTGTTCGTCACCCAGGTGTTCATCGACGGCGGTCCGGTGCAGAGGCGCTGGATGGCGCGTTCGATGGGTCGGGCCAACCGGCTCACCGGGCGCACGTCACACGTGACCGTCGTCGTCGACGTTCCCGAAGCAAAGTAGAGAAGAGACGGGTAGAGACAAACATGGGACAAAAGACACATCCGGTAGGTTTCCGGCTCGGCGTCATCCGCGGCTGGAGCTCCAAGTGGTATTCGGAGAAGGACTTCTCCAAGTGGCTGCATGAAGATCTGCGCCTCAAGAAGTTCGTCAAGGAGAAGCTCAGCCACGCCGGGGTCTCCGCGGTCGAGGTCGAGCGCGCCGCCAACAAGGTGAAGATCAACATCTTCACGGCGCGGCCGGGGATCGTGATCGGCAAGCGCGGCGCGGGCGTCGAGACCCTGAAGAAGGAAGTTCAGGCCCTCACCGACAGCGAGGTCTTCTTGAACATTCAAGAGGTCCGCAAGGCCGAGACCAACGCCCAGCTGGTCGCCGAGAACGTGGCGACGCAGCTGGAGCGCCGGGTGGCCTTCCGGCGCGCCATGAAGAAGTCGGTCCAGACCGCCATGAAGTTCGGCGCCAAGGGGATCCGACTGGCTTGCGCCGGCCGGCTCGGCGGCGCGGAGATGGCCCGCTACGAGTGGTACCACGAGGGGCGCGTCCCGCTGCACACGCTGCGCGCCGACATCGAATACGGCACCACCGAGGCGCACACGACCTACGGCGCCATTGGCGTCAAATGCTGGATCTTCAAGGGCGAGGTTCTGCCCCAGCGTAACTCTCGCCTGGCCTGATGTAGGAGACCAAGACGATGCTCGCTCCCAAAAAAGTCAAATGGCGCAAGCAACAGAAGGGGCGCATGACCGGCCTGTCGAAGGGCGCGACCAACGTCGCGTTCGGCGAGTACGGTCTGCAGGCGCTCTCCTGCGGCTTCGTGACGTCGCGCCAGATCGAGGCGGCGCGTATCGCGATCTCCCGCCACGTCAAGCGCGGCGGCAAGCTCTACATCCGGATCTTTCCCGACAAGCCGATCTCGAAGAAGCCGGCCGAGACCCGGATGGGCCATGGTAAGGGGAACCCGGAAGAGTGGGTGGCCGTCGTACGTCCGGGGCGCGTCATGTACGAGCTCGACGGCGTCGACGAGAAGCTGGCTCGCGAGGCCTTCCAGCTGGCCGAGCACAAGCTGAGCGTCCAGACCCGCTTCCTGGCACGGGAGGGGCTGCTGTGAGCCTCGAAGCCAAGGACCTGCGGGGCAACGAGCCGGACGAGCTGCGCAGCACCGCGCGGAAGCTGCAAGAGGATCTGTTCAAGCACCGCCTCAAGAAGACCACCAGCCAGCTCGAGAACACCATGCTGATCCGCCAGACCCGCCGGGACATCGCGCGCGTCTACACGGTCCTGGCCGAGCGCGTGCGCCAGATCGGAAGCGGCGCCGCGCCGTCGACGGCCAAGGCGACCGCCCATGCGACGGCCGACGACACCTCGGCAGATGCCGTCAAGGAACCGGCCAAGGCCAGCGCCAAGGCGACGGCCAAGGCATCGGCCAAAGAGACGACCAAGGACACGAAAAAGAAGCCGGCCGCCAAGAAGCCGGCCGCCAAGCAACTGGCAGATAAGAAGGAGAGCTAGCCGTGGCCACTGCGCACAAAATTCACAAGCGACGCATGATCGGCGTCGTCACCAGCGACAAGATGAACAAGACGCGCGTGGTGACGGTCGAGCGGCGCCTCGCGCACAAGAAGTACGGCAAGTACATGTCCAGCCGGACCAAGTACAAGGCCCACGACGAGAAGAACGAGTTCAAGGCGGGCGACAAGGTTCAGATCGTCGAGAGCCGCCCGCTGTCGCGCGACAAACGCTGGCGCGTCGAGAAGCTGATCGAACGCCCGCAAGAGGCATAAAGGCGACACCATGGTCCAGACCACCACCACGCTCGACGTCGCCGACAACTCGGGCGCCAAGAAAATCATGTGCATCCGCGTGCTCGGCGGCACCAGGCGCAAGTACGCGTCGCTGGGCGACGTGATCGTCGTGTCCGTCAAGGAAGCGATCCCCAACGCCAAGGTGAAGAAGGGCGAGGTCGCCAAGGCGGTCATCGTGCGCACCAAGAAAGAGGTGTCGCGCCAGGACGGTTCGTATATCCGGTTCGATACCAACTCGGCCGTGCTGGTCGACAAGGACAACGAGCCGGTGGGAACCCGCATCTTTGGGCCGGTGGCCCGCGAGCTGCGCGCCAAGCGGTTCATGAAGATCATTTCGCTCGCGCCGGAGGTCCTCTAAGTCATGCACGTGCGCAAAGGTGATTCCGTCGTCGTCATCGCCGGAAAAGAGAAGGGCAAGCGCGGCCGCGTGCTGCGCCTCGTGACCGAAAAAGATCGCGTCGTCATCGAGCGCATCAACATGGTCAAGCGCCACACCAAGCCGACCCAGCGCAACCCGCGCGGCGGCATCCTCGAGAAAGAGGGCACCGTCAACGTGTCCAACGTGGCGCTCTGGTGCGGCAAGTGCATCGCGCCCCGACGCGCCCGCCACGAGCACAACGAAGGGCAGAAGAAGCGCCGCGTGTGCATCAAGTGCGGCACCGTCTTCGAGACCACCTAAGAACTTCCGCAGAAACCAAGGAACCTAGAGATGGCCGCAGACAAAGAGACAGACGACAAGGCGAAGGCTGGAAAGCCGGCGCTCACGCCCGAGCAAGAGGCCGAGGCCGCCGCCAAGAAGGCGGCGCGCGCCGAGGCCAAGGCCAAGGGCGTGAAGACCGGTCGCGCCAAGGGCGGCGCCGGAGCGGCGAAAGAGGTCGCCACCGAGCGGGTGCGGCGCGAAGGCCCCGCCCGCCTGCGCAAGCTCTACGACGCCGAGATCCGCGCCAAGCTGATCTCGGAGTTCAGCCTGAAGAATCGGATGGAGGCGCCGCGCCTCACCAAAATCACCATCAATATGGGCCTGGGCGAGGCGGTCTCGAACCCCAAGCTGCTGGACAGCGCCGTCGAGGAGCTGGGGGCCATCACGGGCCAGCGCCCGGTGGTCACCAAGGCGAAGAAGTCGATCGCCGTTTTTAAACTTCGCGCAGGACAGAAGATCGGCGTCATGGTCACGCTGCGCCGCGACCAGATGTTCGAGTTCTTCGATCGCCTGGTGTCGTTCGCGCTGCCGCGCGTGCGCGATTTCAAGGGCGTCTCGCCCAAGGCCTTCGATGGACGTGGCAACTACACCCTCGGCATCCGGGAAGAGATCATCTTCCCGGAGATCAACTACGAAAGAATCGACAAGCCGAAGGGGATGAACATCACCTTCAACACCACTGCCGCCGACGACGATCAGGGGCGCGCGCTCCTCCGTCACCTCGGCATGCCCTTCAGGAACTAAACATGGCCAAGACCGTCGATATGCCCGAGAACAAGAAGCCGCCGAAGTGGCGCGTCCGTCATCGCAACCGGTGTCACCGGTGCGGGCGAGCGCGTGCCTTTCTGCGAAAATTCGACCTCTGCCGGATCTGCTTTCGGAACCTGGCACTTCGTGGCGACATTCCGGGCGTCATCAAATCGAGCTGGTAGGTAGGTGAACGAATGTCTATGACCGATCCCATCGCGGACTTTCTGGCGCGGATTCGCAATGCCATCCTGGCGAGACACGCCGAGGTGGTCGCGCCATCGTCGAAGCTGAAACAGCAGCTCTGCGTGCTGCTGAAAAACGAGGGTTACATCGCGGGCTACGACGTGCGCGACAAAGAGGGTGCCGCCGTCGAGATCGTGGTGAAGCTGCGCTGGGCCGACCCACGCACCAACGCCATCACCGGGCTCCGGCGCCGTTCGCGGCCGGGCCAGCGGATGTACGTTCGCCACGGCACCATCCCCAAGGTGCGGTCGGGCCTCGGCATCGCGATCTTGTCGACGTCGAAGGGACTCATGACCGACCGGGCCGCCCGCAAAGAGGGCCTGGGCGGCGAGCTCCTCTGCGAGGTTTGGTGATGTCGCGGATCGGACGAAAAATACTCCCCATGCCGAAGGGCGTGACCCTGACGCAGAAGACCGGTTCGGTCAGCGTCAAGGGACCGAAGGGCGAGCTCACCAAGGCCGTCCCCGCGGGCATCACGATCAAGACCGACGCGGACAAGATCCAGGTGCTGCGCGCCGACGACTCGCACGAGAACCGCTCCAAGCACGGTCTGGTTCGCGCGCATCTGGCCAACATGGTCAAGGGCGTTACCGATGGTTGGACCCGGGAGCTCGAGATCAACGGCGTCGGCTATCGCGCCGAGGTCACCGGCGACGCCATGACCATGGCGCTCGGCTATTCGCACCCCATCGTCTTCAAGTTGCCCAAGGGCGTCTCGGCCAAGGTCGAGAAAAACCGCATCATGCTCTCGAGCGCCGATCGCGATCTGGTCGGGCAGACGGCGGCCAGGGTCCGCGAGCTGCGTCCCCCCGAGCCGTACAAGGGCAAGGGCGTCAAGTACATGGAAGAGGTCATCAAGCGCAAGGTCGGCAAGGCCGGCGCGACGAGCAGCAGCAGCTAGCAACAGTAAAACAAAGGTTCACCATGCTCTCCGATACCAGTCGCAAGAAACAGAGCCGCAAGAAGCGGCACCGCTCGCTGCGCAAGCGCGTCGAGGGGACGGCCGAGCGTCCCCGCCTGGCGGTGTTCCGCAGCACCCGCCACATCTATGCGCAGGTCATCGACGATCTTCTCCAGAAGACTCTGGCAGGAACGTCGGACCTGGCGCTGGGCGAAAAGGCCGCGCGCGAGACGGAAAAAGACAAGAAGGTGCTCGCCAAGAAGGTCGGCGCGGCGATCGCCAAGAAGTGCCTCGACAAGGGAATCGACAAGGTCGTCTTCGACCGTGCCGGCTTCAAGTACCACGGACGGGTCTCGGCGCTGGCAGACGGCGCGCGCGAAGCCGGGCTCAAGTTCTAAGCAAGCTCAGATAGAAAAAGGAACCAGGATGGCCATCAATTACGAAGAGGTTGGCGAGCTCGTCGACAGCGTCGTCTTCATCAACCGCGTCGCCAAGGTCGTCAAGGGCGGACGTCGGTTCTCGTTCTCGGCGCTGGTCGTCGTCGGCGATCAACGCGGCTACGTTGGCGCCGGTCTGGGCAAGGCCAACGAGGTGCCCGAAGCGATCCGCAAGGGGACCGAGCAGGCCAAGAAGAACCTGTTCCTCATCCCGCTGGTGGGCGGCACGATCCCGCACGAGGTGCAGGGGCACTTCGGCGCCGGGTCGGTCCTGCTGCGTCCGGCCAGCGCCGGAACGGGCGTCATCGCCGGCGGCGCGGTCCGCCCGGTCCTCGAGGTGTCGGGGGTTCAGGACATCCTGACCAAGTGCATCGGCACCTCGAACCCGCACAACGTCATTCACGCCACCATCGACGCCCTCCAGCAGCTGCGCAGCGCCGATTCTTCGGCCGCCTTGCGCGGCAAGCGGCTCGACGAGATCCGGGATTAGTCATGGCCAAACAGCTACGCGTCACGTTGGTTCGGAGCGGGATCAACCGCCCGGAAAAACACAAGCAGACCATCCGCGGCCTCGGCCTGCGGAAGATGGGCGCCACCATAACGTTGCCTGACAATCTGGCCGTGCGTGGCATGATTCGGGCCGTCTCGCACCTGGTCCGCGTCGAGAAAGCAGGATAAGGAAGACCCCATGGGAACGACGCTACATACGTTGAAGGGCCCGAAGGGCGCCACCCGCAACCGCAAACGCATCGGCCGCGGGCCGGGCTCCGGCACCGGCGAGCAGTCGGGCAAGGGCGTCAAGGGGCAGAAGGCCCGCACCGGCCACCACGGCGCGCGCTTCGGCTTCGAGGGCGGTCAGATGCCGATGCAGCGCCGCTTTCCCAAGAAGGGGTTCAAGAACCCGTTCCGCGAAGAGGTCTTCGCGGTCAACGTGGGCGCGCTCGCCAAACGCTTCCCCTCCGGCATCGTCGATCTGGCGACCCTGCAGGGCGCCGGGATGGTGCCGCGCAGCTCGAAGACCGTGAAGGTCCTGGGCGAGGGTGAGCTCACCCAGAAGCTGACCGTCAAGGCGACCGCCTTTTCCGCCTCCGCCAAGGAGAAGATCGAGAAGGCCGGCGGCAAAGCCGAGGTGGTGGGTGGCAAGGCCGAGGCCGTGGCAAGCTAACCTCGGGTAACCGACCCAACTTCCCAGGCAATCCACAATGGCTTCCGGCTTTCAAAATATCGGCAAGATCCCGGAGCTGCGCCGGCGTATCTTCTTCACGCTGGCGCTGCTGGCGGTCTATCGCATCGGCGCGTTCGTCACGACGCCGGGTGTGAACCGCGCCATCATGTCCAAGATCGTCAACCAGGCGTCGGGGACGTTCCTGGGGCTCTTCAACATGTTCTCGGGCGGCGCGCTCGAGCAGATGTCGATCTTCGCGCTCGGCATCATGCCGTACATCAGCGCGTCGATCATTCTGCAGCTCCTGACCGTGGTGGTCCCCAAGCTGGAGCAGGTCCAAAAGGAGGGGGAGATGGGCCGCCGCCGGCTCAACCAGTACACGCGCTACGGCTGCGTGGTTCTCTCGCTCGTGCAGTCGTTCTTCATCGCCCGCTGGCTGGAGTCCAACAACCGCGCCTACGCGCAGTTCGGGCAGGTGGTCACCAACCCGGGTTGGAGCTTCCGCCTCCTCACCATGGTGTCGCTCACCACCGGGACGGCTTTCATCATGTGGCTGGGCGAGCAGATCACGGAGCGCGGCATCGGCAACGGGATCTCGCTGGTCATCTTTGCCGGCATCGTCACCGGGATTCCGGACGCGGCGGTACGAATGTTCTCGAAGGCCAGGATGGGCGACATCAGCGCCTTCGATCTGGCCATCATCGGCATCGTGATCGTGGTGGTGGTGGGCGCCATCATCTTCTTCGAACGGGGGCAACGGCGCATTCCCGTTCAATACGCCAAGCGGATCGTGGGCCAGAAGGTCTACGGCGGGCAGTCGACCCACCTGCCGCTCAAGGTCAACACGGCCGGCGTCATCCCGCCGATTTTTGCCTCGTCGATCCTGATGTTTCCGCAGCAGATCGCCTCGTTCGTGCAGACCCCCTGGATGCAGCGGGTCTCCGAGGCGCTCCACCCGGGCGACTGGCGCTACAACACCATCTACATCTCGCTGATCGTCTTCTTCTGCTACTTCTATACGGCCGTCACCTTCAACCCGGTCGACGTCGCCGACAACATGAAGAAGTACGGCGGGTTCATCCCCGGCATCCGCCCCGGCAAGGCCACGGCCGCCTACATCGACAAGGTGCTGACCCGCATCACCTTCGGCGGAGCGATCTACATCTCGGCCATCTGCGTGCTCCCCACGCTGCTCCACGAAAAAATGAACGTGCCGTTCTACTTCGGCGGCACCGGGCTCATGATCGTCGTCGGCGTGGCGCTGGATACGGTTCAGCAGATCGAATCGCACCTCATCACGCGCAACTACGAAGGGTTCACCGGCCCGCGCGGGCCGCGGATTCGCGGCCGCGGGGGCAATCGCCCCTCCGGTATAGGCGCGGCCTCGAGCTAGCCCAAAAGTCGGGTCACCGGAAATCAGGCGTTGAGTGAGAACCTTCTGTTGTTCGGGCCCCCCGGCGTGGGGAAAGGGACTCAGGCGCAGCGGCTCTCCAGCGTTTTTCAGATCCAGCACATCGCGACCGGCGACATGCTGCGCGCCGCCATCCAGTCGTACACGCCCCTCGGCCAGCGCGCCAAGAGCTTCATCGACAAGGGCCAACTGGTCCCCGACGATCTGGTCCTCGATCTGCTCGGCGAGCGCCTGCAGCACCCCGACACCCGCCGCGGCTTTCTGCTCGACGGGTTCCCGCGCACCGTCCCCCAGGCCGCAGAGCTCGATCGCATGCTGAAGTCCTACGGCAAAACCCTGGACCGCGTCATCGTGCTCGACGCGCCCGAGGAGGAGCTGGTCAAGCGCATCTCCGGCCGGCGCACCTGCGAGAGCTGCCAGGCCAGCTACCACGTCGTGGCCCGACCGCCGCGCGTGGCAGGATTCTGTGACCGCTGCGGCGGCGTCCTGAGCCAGCGGAGCGACGACTCCGAAGAGATCATCCGCAACCGACTGCGCGAGTTCTCCGCCAAGACCAAGCCGGTGATCGACTACTTCGTGACCCACGACTGGCCGGTCCGGATGATCGACGCGGCCGGAAACATGGACCAGATCTTCGGCCGAATTTACGCTTCGATCCTGCTTTCCTGAGAACCATGATGGCCATCCAGCTCAAGAGCCCCGCCGAGATCGCCAAGCTGCGGGAGGTCAACCTCATCGTGGCGGACGTCCTCGACGCGCTGGAAGCGGCGGCCCGCCCCGGTCTCACCACCTGGGACCTGAACGACATCGCCGCGCAGCGCCTCAAGCACCACAAGGCCGACTCGGCCTTCCTGGGCTACCACGGGTACCCGGCCGTCCTCTGCACCTCGGTCAACGAGGTCGTCGTCCACGGTATCCCACGCAAGGATCTGGTCCTCAAAGAGGGCGACATCCTTTCCATTGATTTCGGCGCGTTCAAGGACGGCTGGTGTGGCGATTCCGCCCGCACCATCCCGATCGGCAAGGTCACCCCGGCCGCCACCGCCCTCATGAACGCCACCCGGGAGGCCCTCGAGCGGGGGATCGCCGCCTGCGTCCCCGGCAACCGCCTGGGCGACATCGGACACGCCGTCCAGAGCTACGCCGAGTCGAACGGCTATTCGGTGGTCCGGCAGTTCGTGGGCCACGGCATCGGCCGGGCCATGCACGAGGAGCCCCACGTCCCGAACTACGGGGATGCTGGCAAAGGGCGTCGTCTTTCGGCCGGTCTGGTGGTGGCCATCGAGCCGATGGTCAACGCCGGGGGCCCGGATGTGGTGGTCAAAGAAGATGGGTGGACTGCAATTACCAGAGATGGTAGCCTCTCCGCCCATTTTGAGCATTCGGTCGCCATCACCGATGACGGCCCGGTGGTGCTCTCCAGGATGTAAGGGTGTGCAGGACCGGTTGATGGGGTATTTCCAAGCAATTCGTGCTATCGGGAGCGTCCGATGAAGGTCAGAGCTTCGGTAAAAAAGGTATGTGTAAAGTGCAAGGTCATCCGCCGACGCGGTGTCGTGCGGGTGATCTGCGAGAACTCACGTCACAAGCAGAGGCAGGGCTAAAGCATGGCGCGTCTGGCTGGCGTCGATCTTCCGCGTAACAAGCGGATGGAAATCGCGCTCACGTACATCTACGGAATCGGTAAGGCGCTTTCGCGCGAGATCTTGAAAGCCGCCGACGTGCCGCTCAGCAAGCGCACCGACGAGCTCGACGACAACGAGACCCGGCGCATCCGCGAGGTGATCGAGACGCGCCAGCTCAAGGTCGAAGGCGATCTCCGCCGCGATGTCTCGATGAACATCAAACGACTCATGGACCTGGGTTGCTTCCGCGGCCTGCGCCATCGCAAGAGCCTCCCGGTGCGCGGTCAGCGGACGCATACAAATGCGCGCACGCGCAAGGGCCCGCGCAAGGGTCAGCAGATCAAGCGGAAGACCGAAGGGACGGGCGCGTAGACCATGGCCACGCCAGAGACCAACAAGCCCAAGGCCAAGAGCAAGGCCAAGAAGGTCAAGAAGAACATCCAGAGCGGCATCGCGCACATCACGGCGTCGTTCAACAATACGATCGTCACGATCACCGACGTGTCCGGCAACGTGCTGGCCTGGTCGTCGTCCGGCGTCAAGGGCTTCAAGGGCTCGCGCAAGTCGACGCCCTTCGCGGCGCAGCTGGCCGCCGAAGATGCCGCACACAAGGCCATGGAGCACGGCCTGCGGACGCTCAGCGTCTACGTCAAGGGCCCGGGCTCGGGCCGCGAGTCGGCGCTGCGTGCGCTGGCCTCGACCGGTTTCAAGATCACGCTCATCCGCGACCTCACCCCCATCCCCCACAACGGCTGCCGGCCTCCCAAGCGGCGCCGAGTCTGAAGAGAGATTGACGTAAATGGCGAACTATTCGGGCCCCGTCTGCCGGCTTTGTCGGCGCGAAGACATGAAGCTGTTCCTCAAGGGCGACCGCTGCTACACCGACAAGTGCGGCTACGAGCGGCGCGCCTACGCCCCCGGCCAGCACGGCCAGGCCCGGCGGCGCAAGCTGTCGAACTACGGGTCGCAGCTGCGCGAAAAGCAGAAGGTCAAGCGCCTCTACGGCCTGGCCGAGCGCCAGTTCCGCGGCTACTACCACAAGGCGATCCGGATGAAGGGCGTGGCGGGCGAGAACCTGCTCCAGCTGCTCGAGCGCCGACTCGACAACGTGATTTACCGTCTGGGCTTTGCCTCCGACCACGCCGAGGCCCGGCAGCTGGTGCGCCACGGCCACTTCCTGATCAATGGGCACCGGGTCGACATTCCGTCGTTCCTTTGTCGCAGCGGCGATCAGATCGAGGTCAAGGACGGCTCCAAGAAGATCACCCGCGTCCTCGAGAGCCTGGGCGCCGTCGATCGGCGCGGGGTTCCGAAATGGCTGGAGCTGGACAAAGACAATTTCAAGGGGAAGCTGACCGCGCTTCCCGCCCGTGAAGATTTGACCTTGCCGATCCGCGAGCAGCTCATCGTCGAGCTCTATTCGCGCTGATTCGGACACACAAGATTTGATTCGGAGGAGAGGTAAATGGCGACCGCACTAGCACAGAGCACATCGGGGCAGAGCACCTTCATCGCGCGCAACTGGCGCGATCTCATCCGTCCACGGAATCTGGAAGTGGATCCGGAGACGCTGACGCCGAGCTACGGCAAGTTCACCTGCGAGCCGCTCGAGCGTGGCTTCGGGACGACGCTGGGCAACAGCCTGCGCCGCATCCTGCTGTCGTCGCTGCAGGGCGCCGCCATCAGCGCGGTAAAGATCGAGGGCGCGCTGCACGAGTTCACCACCATCCCCGACGTCGTCGAGGACGTGACCGACATCGTGCTCAACCTCAAAGAGGTACTGCTCAAGTCGGTCGACTCCAAGCCGCGGGTTCTGCGGCTCGAGAAGGACGGTGAGGGGCGGGTCACGGCGGGCGACATCCAGCTCACCGACGGCATCGAGGTGCTCAACCCCGACCACAAGATCCTGACCTGCTCGAAGGGCGCCAAGCTGCGCCTCGAGCTGTACGTCGGGACCGGCCGCGGCTACGTCCCCTCGGACCGCAACAAGACGGCGACCACCCCGGTGGGTGTCATCCCGATCGACTCGCTGTTCTCGCCGATCCGCAAGGTGAACTTCCAGGTCACCAACGCCCGCGTCGGGCAGCAGACCGACTACGATCGCCTGTCGATCGAGGTCTGGACCAACGGCGCCGTCAAGCCGGACGACGCGGTGGCTTTCGCCGCCAAGATCCTCAAGGACCAGCTCTCGATCTTCATCAACTTCGAAGAGGGGAGCGAGCCGGCCCACGACACGATGGTCTCGGAGGAGCAGGCCAAGCTCAACGAGAACCTCTGGAAGTCGGTCGACGAGCTGGAGCTGTCGGTCCGCTCGGCGAACTGCCTCCAGAACGCCAACATCCGTTACATCGGCGAGCTGGTGCAGCGGACCGAGTCCGAGATGCTGAAGACCAAGAACTTCGGCCGCAAGTCCCTCAAGGAGATCAAAGAGATCCTTTCGGAGATGGGTCTGTCCCTCGGAATGAAGCTGGAAGGCTGGCCCGGCGACGGTCCGCCCAAGAAGGCCTAGAAAATGCGACATCAAAGAGCTGGGGTTCACCTTTCGCGGACGTCTGCGCATCGGAAGGCGCTGTTTTCCAATCTGATCGCGGCGCTCTTCACCAACGAGCGCATCCGCACCACCGATGCCAAGGCCAAGGAGACGCGCCGGCTGGCCGAGCGCACCATCACCTGGGCGCGGCGGGTCGGTGACGTCCTCGGCAAGAAGCCGGAGCGCCGGACGACCGAGGAGTCGGCCCGCGTGGTCCACGCGGTCCGCATGGCTCGCCGGATCGTTCGGGATCGCGGCGCGGTTTTGAAGCTCTTCGACGAGCTGGCCCCCCGATATTCGGGCCGGCACGGCGGCTATACCCGCATCGTCAAGCTGGTTCAGCGTCCCGGAGACGCGGCCTCGATGTCGCTGCTTGAGCTGATGCCCGAAGACGGCGCCTCGGCCCCCAAGACCGAGGGCAAAGCCGGCAGCAAGTCCACGGGCGCGCCGGAAGGCAAGGGAGCGGCCAAGGCTTCGGCCAAGACTGCAACCAAGGGCGCTGCGACCTCCAAAGTTTCGAAACCGTCGGGTGAAACCGGCAAGAAAATCCGTTCGTCCAAGGCCAAGGACGAAAAGTAGCCTGAGCGCCTAACTTCGGCTCGAAAAGCCGCCCGCAAGTCGTTACAGTTTTACCCAGCTCCTGTCGAACGAAACTGGGCGAGGCCGAGTGGGCCTTGCCAAGCTAGGACGGGAGCGATTTCAATGAACACCGGCACGGGGGCCAAAGTGGCAGAGAATCCGCAGCAGCATGTTCGAGCCTCGGAGCGATTCGATCTCGAGGTCAAGGTCGATCTCGAGAGCGATCACAACTTCTACACCGGGCTCACGCAGAACATCAGCGCGGGTGGCCTCTTCATCGCGACCAACGTCCTTCGCCGCATCGGTGATCGGATCACGTTGAAGTTCTCGCTGCCCGGTTCGAACGAGTCGATCGCGATCGAGACCGAGGTGCGCTGGATCCGCGAGAACAGCGCGCTGCACAAGGTCGACGGCTCGACCGGCATGGGCGTCCGTTTCATCAATCTGACGCCCGAAGCGTCGACGGCTATCTCGACCTTCCTGAAGAACCGCGACTCGCTCTACTACGACGACGAGGATTAGGGGGTGGGGGGCAACGCCCCTCATCGATCCCCGGTTGACAGGCGCCCGTCCACGGGGCGTATAACCCCGCGATGGATGCGGGGGGGCAGCTGCCCGGGTTGGGGTGGTCGTCGGTGGCGCTTTCGTTCGCGTCGCTGGGTGTCGTCTGTCTGGTGGCGTGGGGCGCGCTGCGCCTGCTGGCCGGGCGCGGCGTCGGCAAGGCCTCCGGTGCGGTGCGGGTCGTCGCGCGCTGCCCGCTCGAGCCGAGGCGTTCGGTCTACGTCGTCGAGGCGGCGGGACGCTGCTTCCTGATCGGCGTCGGCGACGGCCCGATGGCCGTGCTGGCGGAGCTCGACGCCCAGCGGCTCAAGGCCGACGTGGAGGCCGGCGTTCCCCCGCTGGGCTTCGCCGACGTGCTGGCCCGGGCGCTCGGCCGGCGCGCCAAGGCTGAGCCGGCCGCGGCCGCACCGGACGTGCCGGCGGAGCACCGCTGATGCGTCGCACGACGTTGGCCGTCCTGGTCGCCGGCACGGCGTTCTTCGCCCCCGTCGCCGCGCGGGCGGCGTCCGCGCGCGGCCACGACACGGGGATGGCGTCGCACCCCCTGGTCCTGATCCTGGCGATGGCGGCGCTGTCGCTGGTCCCCTTCGCGCTCTTGATGGTGACGTCGTTCGTGCGCATCTCGGTGGTGCTGTCGATCCTGCGCAGCGCGATCGGGACGCCCTCCGTTCCCCCGACCCAGGTGCTCACCGGCCTGGCGCTGATCCTCACCATCGCGGTGATGGCGCCCACCGGCGAGCGGATATACGCCGCCGTGGCCCCCACCCTGGGGATGGCTGCCGGCGCCGATTTGGCGAGCGGTGAAACCATCGCTGCGCTGGAGACGGCGGTCGATCGCGGCAAGGAACCGCTGCGCGACTTCATCTTGAAGCAGACCGCGCGCAGCGATCGGGCATCGTTCTACGCGGTCGCGCTCAAGATGCGCGCGCCGGCCGAGCGCGCCGCGGTGAGCGATCGCGACTTCGCGGTGATGGTCCCCGCCTTCGTCACCTCCGAGCTGCGCCGCGCCTTCCAGATCGGCTTTCTGCTCTTCATTCCGTTCCTGGTGGTCGACATGGTGATCGCCAACCTGCTGCTGGCGCTGGGGATGCACATGCTGTCGCCCACCACCGTGTCGCTGCCGTTCAAGCTGCTGCTCTTCGTGCTGGCCGACGGCTGGCAGCTGGTCATCCGCGGTTTGCTGGAGAGCTACCGATGAGCGGCGCCGCGACCGATCTCCTGTTGCGCGCGATCCGGGAAGGGCTGCTGCTGGTGCTGCTGCTCTCGGGGCCGCCGCTCATCGCCAGCATCGTGGTCGGGTTCGTGATCGGTCTGCTGCAGGCGGCGACGCAGATCCAGGACCAGACGCTGGCCTTCGTCCCCAAGCTGGTCGTGGTGATGGGGGTACTGGCCGCGATGGGCCCGGTGCTGGGCGCGTCGCTGGTGCGTTTCACCCAGGCCCTGTTCCTGGCCGTCCCGTCGTTGCGCTGAGGGGAACGGGGACCGGGTGGGGGGCGGCGGTTGACGCTCGGTTTCGACAGCGGCCTGATGACGCTGGTCCTGGCGGTCGCGCTGGGCGCGGCGCGCGCTACCCCGGTGGTCTGGCTGGTGGCGCCGCTTGGCGGCCCGCGCCTACCCGCCACCGTGCGGGTCGGATTTGCGCTGCTGCTGGCGGCGCTGGCGGCGCCGGTCCTGGTCGCCTCCGCGGGCGCGGCGACGCTGGGGCAGGCCTCCGCGCTGCGCCTCGCGCTGCTCTTCGCGCGCGAGATGTTCGTGGGTCTGTGCCTGGGATTCGTCGCCGCCGCCGCCTTTCGCGCCGCCGAGGTGGCGGGCCGCCTGGCCGACACCCTGCGCGGCGCGAACATCGCCGAGGTGCTGGTCCCCACCGCCGACGAGCGTTCCAGCCCGCTGGGCGCGCTCTACGTCCTGCTGGCGACGGTGGTCTTCTTGCAAATCGGGGGCGTTCCCCGGCTGGTCGACGCCCTCCTGCGCAGCTACCAGGCGTTGCCGATCGGGGGAGGCCTCGACGCCGGCTCGGCCCGCCGCGCGGCGGCGATCGTGACCGTCGCCTCGGTGAAGCTGATCGCTTCGGGGCTGGCGCTGGCCGCGCCGGTCATCGTCGCGCTCTGGCTGACCGATCTGGCGCTCGGTCTCATCGCCCGCGCCGCGCCGCAGGTCCCGGTCTATTTCATCGGGCTGCCGCTCAAGGGTCTGCTGGCGATCGGGGTGGTCCTGGTCGGCCTGGGCGCGCTCGAGGCCGCGCTCACCGGCGATCTCGGCTGGTGGTTGCGGCTCTTCGAGCGAACGGCCGCCGCGTTCTGACGGTGCTAACATCCCGCCCATGCGACGCACCCGGTGGGCGACGGCGCTGGTGTCGTGGCTCGGCCTCCCGCTGCTTACACTCTTGGCGCTGCCGATGCCGGCGGGGTGTGGCGACATCGACGCCGGGAGCACCCCCTTCCCGGGCACGGTGCTCTACGTGGATCCGGCGGGCGCCTACCAGTTCAACCTGATCGAGCCGCCCTGGATCCCGGTCTCCACGGAGGGGGTGACGCTGTTCATCGTTCCGCCCAGCAATCTGAGCAACGTGACCGACCTATCCGACGCGATCTATACGCTGCACGTCGACGCCGTGGGCGGCACGCCGGAGGGCAGTCGCGACTCGGAGGAGTCGGGGGTCTTTGCGACCGCGACGGCCCCCATCGCGTCGCTTCAGATCAGCGAGATCAACGGCCGGACGCTCTCGGGGGCAACCGTCTACGAGCTGTCGTGGGAGCCCTCCGCAGGCCTCTTCGAGCGCGACGCGTTTCTGGCCGCGCCATCTTCCCCCACCTTCCGTCTCCAGTTCGGGGCCCAGGTCCCCATCGCCGTTGACGACATGGTCGCGCAGATGATCCTGAGCTTCGAGCCACTCTGAGATGCGCTCTCACCGGCGACACTTGGCGGGACGCCGCGCGCTCGCCGGCCTGGCGGCGCTGTGCTGCGGCCTCGGCGTCGCGCCGCGGGTGCACGCGGCGCCGGTCGAAGAGAGCATTGACGATCCCAAGCTCGCCCGGCGGCTCGGCACCCGCATGGATTGGGTCTCGCCGCCGGGGCCGCCGTCGGCCACGCCGCTACCACCTTCGGCGCCTCCACCCGGAGCCACGCCGCCCCCGGCCGCCGTGGCCCCGGCGATGCCGCCGCCGGCGATTCCACCGCCCGAGACGCCCACCCTGGTGACTCCGGCGGCGGCGCCCGAAGCCGCCTTCCAGCCGGTCCTGCCGCGCGCCCAGCTCGCGCTGCGCCGCTTCGGCTTCGTGCGCATCGGCGCCTCGGATTCGGGCGGCCTGGCCGCGTCCGAAGCCTTCGACGTCCTGTCGATCGATGTCTATCCAGTCTCGTCGCTGGTTCGCGTGGGCCTCTCGACCGCGTACGGCTGGCAAGAGGGGATGACCAGCGGCGGCGATTACTTCGCGAACGAGACGGGCTCGTTCGGCCTGCAGCTGCCGGTGGGGCGCCTGGTCCCCTTCGCGGAAGGGCTGGCCGGCATCGGCTATATGCGCCGGCTCCAGTTTCAGCACACCATCCCGACGGTGTTCTGGCAGCTCGGCGTCGACCTGGGTGCGGCGGCCTACTTCGCGCGCGTCGGGTACGTCACCTTCGCCCTAGGCTACCTGCATCCGGTCAACGGGTTTCTCAAGATGACCTCGTTCGAGAGCGTGTACACCAACACCTGGTCGTTCAAGATCGGCGTCGGGATCTAGCTCTCGCCAAGGCTCGGCGGGTCGCTTATGCTGCCGCCCATGTCGCGTCCTTTTCGTCTCGCCAGCCTCCTTTCCTTGACCGTCGTGCTCGTCTCCGCGGGGGCCTCCGCGCAGATGCAGGGACCGCCCACGCCGATGGTGACCGATCTGGCCAAGGTGCCGGCCGGAAGCTGGGCGCAATATTCCATGAAGGTCGGGACGATGCCGCCCATGACCATGCGGATGGCGCTGGTGAACAAGAGCGCGGCGGGCAACACCATCGAGATGTCGGTCGAGGGGGGCCTCTCCGCCAAGGTCGGCAAGGTGGTGACGCAGGTGACTTTGAAGTCGGGTCCGGACTGGGACGGGAAGGTCCAGAAGCTGGTGATCCAGATGGGGGCGAACGATCCGATGGAGATGCAGGTGGGCGGCAGCCAAGGGCAGTTCGCCAAGCCGGATCCCAAGACCTTCTTGAAAGACGAGACGGTGAAGGTCGCCGCCGGCTCCTTCAAGACCAAGCACTACCGTAACAAGACCGAGCAGGGCGACTCGATCGACTCCTGGGTCGCGGAGAGCGTGCATCCGATTGGCCTCGTCAAGATGGAGATGATCCAGAAGAGCAACCCGATGGTCACCGGTCCCATCTCGATGGAGCTGAGCTCCGTGGGCAAGGACGCCAAGCCGGCCATCACCAAGCCCGCCAAGCCCTACGACCAGGCCGCCTTCATGAAGCAGGTCATGGGCGGAGCGGGCGCGGGCGCGCCGCCGGCACCGCCGGCCAAGTAGGCCAGGTAGGCGAGTAAGGGAGCAGGGGAGGGCGGGGAGCTCCGCCAGATCGTTCTGTGGCCGGATCCGGAGAGCCAACCGAAGAGCCGACGCCCAAGCGCCTCGAGGAGGCGCGGGGCCGCGGCGAGGTCGCGTACAGTCGGGATCTGGCCTCCGCGGCGGCCATGACCGCCGCCATCGCGGCGCTGATCTTCACCGGCCCCGAGCTGATGGCGCGCCTGCTGGCCTACTGGCGCTCGGCGCTGGCGGCTGCGCCGGCGGCCGGCGCGCCATCGGTGGCGCTGGCGGCTGGGCTGGGGGTCATGGCGCGAGCCCTGGCGGCGCCGCTGGTGGCGGCCGCCACGCTGGCGCTCGGGGTGGGGCTCCTGCAGACGCGCGGGCTGCTCGCGCTCGGCGCGCTCAAACCCGATCTCGGCCGGTTGTCGCCGGCCGCGGGCCTCAAGCGTGCCTTCGGCAGCCAGGCGGCGCTGGCCGCCGCCAAGGG
>CALAOV010000161.1 GCA_937889515.1 uncultured Myxococcales bacterium
TGTTCAAGGCCTCCCGCGGCATCGAGGACATCTATGAGCTGACCTACATCCGCAAGGACGGCAGCCGCTTCCCGGCCGTCGTCTCGGTCACGGCGCTGCGCGACGCCCAGGACGGCATCATCGGCTACCTGCTCATCGGCACCGACAACACCGCGCGCAAGCAGATCGAAGCGGAGCAGATGCAGCTCGGGCAGCGCCTGCGGGAGAATCAGTTCTACACGCGCTCACTGTTCGAATCGAACATCGACGCGCTCATGACCACCGACGCGCCGGGCATCATCACCGACGTCAACAAGCAGATGGAGGCGCTCACCGGTTGCACGCGCGACGAGCTGATCGGCGCGCCGTTCAAGAACTACTTCACCGATCCGGAGCGGGCCGAGGCGGGCATCCGGCTGGTCCTGAGCAAGAAGAAGGTCACCAACTACGAGCTGACCGCGCGCGATCGGGACGGCAAGGAGACGGTGGTCTCTTACAACGCCACCACCTTCTACGACCGCGACCGGAGGCTACAGGGGGTGTTCGCGGCGGCGCGCGACATGACAGAGCGCAAGCAATATGAGGAATCGCTGCGCGAGCTGACCCACAAAGCGGAGCAGGCCAGCCGGGTCAAGAGCGAGTTCCTCGCCAACATGAGCCACGAGATCCGGACCCCGATGAACGCCGTGATCGGTCTGTCCTACCTGCTGGGTCGGACCGGCCTCGATGCGGAGCAGGCGACTTATCTGAACAAGATCAAATTGGCGAGCAAGTCGCTGACGGCCGTCATCAACGACGTGCTCGACCTCTCGAAGATCGAGGCGGGCGAGCTGATGGTCGAGCGCGCGGCCTTCAGCCCGCGCGCCCTGCTGACCGAGCTGGCCGAGGTCATGGCGGTGCAAGCGGACGCCAAGGGAATTGGCTTCGAGCTCGACGCCCCCGCCGACCTGCCGGTCGCGCTCGAGGGCGATGCGACACGCCTCAACCAGATTCTCACCAACCTGCTCTCGAACGCGATCAAGTTCACGGAGCGTGGCCGCGTCAAGCTGCAGGTCCGACGGCTCACCACGGCATCCAAAGGCGCGACCATGTGCTTCGCCGTGCAGGACACGGGCATCGGGATCGCGCCCGAAGTGCTGTCGCGACTGTTTGCGCCCTTTTCGCAGGCCGACACCTCGATCACCCGTCGCTTCGGCGGCACCGGCCTCGGCCTGTCGATCGTCAAGAGCCTGACCAACCTGATGGGCGGCCAGGTGGAGCTCGAAAGCACCGAGGGGGTGGGCAGCGTGTTCAAGGTGGTGCTGGAGTTTGGGCTGGGCTCGTCGCAGGCGCTGGGCGGTCATGAAGCCTCGCCGACCAAGGCCGGCGAGCAGGCGCTGCGCGGGGTCCGCGTCCTCGTTGTCGACGACAGCGACATCAACCTAGAAGTGACCAAGCGCATCCTCGAGCTCGAGGGCGCGCGGGTCTGGCTCGCCAGCAACGGGCAGGAAGCCTTCGATCGTCTCCAGGCCGAGCCGCAGGCCTTCGATGTCGTGTTGATGGATGTGCAGATGCCGGTACTGGACGGCCACGACGCGACACGCCGCATTCGCCTCGAGCTGGGCCTGCACGATCTGCCGATCATCGCGCTGACCGCCGGGGCGCTGAGCAGCGAGCGGCAGCGGGCGGCCGATGCCGGCATGGACTACTTCATCCTCAAGCCGTTCAGCGCCGAGGCCCTGGTGCGTAGCATCCTCCGTCACATCAAACGGGCCAGCGACCCCGTGCCGCTTCCGCAGGATGGAGCGCCCAAACAGCCGTCGCCAACCACTCGGCCCTGGCCAGAGATCCAGGGCATTGATTCGGCGGACGCACGGGCGCGCCTCAGCGATGACCTGGACCTCTTTGGATCGATGCTCCGCCGCCTTCTCCACGAGTTCCTGGACGTCACCACGCCGGCGGTGACTTCAGATCCGGTTTCGCTGGCCGCTCATCGTGGACGCCTGCACAAGCTCAGGGGCTGCGCCGGCATGCTGGGGGCGAAATCGATCCAGGATCTGGCGCGCGACGGCGAGGTCGCGTGTGTGGCGGGTGAGGTCGAGCGGGCCACGCAGCTCGCGGTGACGCTGGCCGCCGAGCTCGAGCGATTGCGGGAGAGCTCCGCGGCCGCGGTGGCCGACCTGCCGGCCCAGGACCAAAGGCCCGCCGACACCGCGGACGGCGAGCTCGATCCGCAACTCTTGGTCGATCTGATTGGCCTGCTCCGCCAGCAGAATCTCTCCGCGGTAAATCGCTTCAACGCCATCCTGCCGCAGCTCGAGCGGCGTCTGGGTCGCGGACCGTCTGCGCTCATGCGCGATCACATGGAGCACCTGCGATTCGCCGACGCCGTCAAGGTACTGGAGGGGACGCCGGTAGGCGTGGCTTGAGCACCCGGTCGATGGCGACCCGATAGAACCGTCGTTTCAAGAGCTCCGCCGCGCCGATATACGCGACCACGATCAGCGCGATGAGGCCGAGGACGGTGAGCGGCGGCGCCGACAAGCCGAGGGGGCGTGCCAGCGGCGTGAAGGGCAGCGCCACCGTCGCCATCACGCAGACCACGGTCGCACGCAGGAGCCCGCGACCGGGTCGACTGCGGCCCAGCGGCCGGCGGCTGCGCACGACCAGGACCACCAGCGCGGCGGAGACCACCGATTCGACGAACCAGCCGGTCCGGAACGCCGTGGCGTGGGGGCCGACCACCAGCAACAGCGCACCGAAGGTCAGGTAGTCGAACACCGAGCTCAGCAGGCCGAACATGAGCATGAACCGGCGCACGAGGCCGATGTCCCAGTGTTGCGGGCTGGCGGTCGCCTCGTCGTCGACGTTGTCGGCCGCGATCGCCATCTCGGGCAGATCGGTGAGGAGGTTGGTGAGTAGCACCTGCTTGGCGGCCAGCGGAAGAAACGGCAGAAACAGCGAGGCGCCGGCCATGCTGAACATGTTCCCGAAGTTGGCGCTGGTCGCCATGAAGACGTACTTCATGGTGTTGGCGAAGGTGCGACGCCCCTCGCGCAGACCGCGCGCGACCACGGACAGATCCTTTTCGAGCAGCACGATGTCCGCGGCCTCGCGCGCGACGTCGGCGGCGCCCGCCACGGAGATGCCGACGTCGGCGGCATGCAGGGCTGGCGCGTCGTTGATCCCGTCGCCCAGGAAGCCGACCACCTGGCCCGACCGCCGCAAGGCAAGGACGATCTGCTCCTTCTCGGTCGGCTCGACCTCGGCGAACACGTCAACGGTGCGCGACCAGGCCGGGAGCGCGGCGGGATCGGCGTGGCGAAGGTCTTCGCCGGTGACCACCACGACATGGGTGAGGCCGAGCGCCTTAGCCAGCGCGCGCGCCGCCGCCACGTTGTCCCCGGTCACAATCTTGAGCGCCACCCCCAGCTTGGCGAGCTCGGCCAGCGCGGCCGGGGCGTCCGCCTTCGGGGCGTCGTGGAAACGGACCAGCCCGGCGAACGTCATCTCGCGCTCGTCGTCGCGTGTGACGTGCGAGGCGCCCGGCAGGCGGCGGTAGGCGACCGCGATGACGCGGAAGCCGTCCTCGCACCCGCGCGTGAAGCGGGCCTCGACCGCGGCGCGCCGGTCCTGGAGGGGGACCACGCCGGCCGCCGTCTCCACCGAGGTGCAGATCGCCAGCATCTCCCGCACGGCCCCCTTGGTGATCAGCAGGCCGCCTTCGGCGCCGACCAGCACGGAGAGCCGCCGGCGGGTAAAGTCGAAGGGGATCTCGTCCCGCTTGTCCGCGGCGTCGACCGGACAGACCGCCAGAGCGCGCAGCGACTCGTCTAGGGCGCTGGCGTACCCGGTCTCGTGCGCGGCATTCAAGAAGGCCAGCCGGAGCGCGTGGTCGCTCGGCTTGCCGTCGGCGTCCTCGGCGCTCGAGAAGGTGAGGCGCCCCTCCGTCAGGGTCCCGGTCTTGTCCGAACACAGGACGGTCATGCTGCCCAGGTTCTGGATGGACGCCAGTCGCCGGACGATCGTCTTCTCGGCGGCCATCCGGGTGGCCCCCCGTGCCAGATTCACCGCGACGATCGCCGGGAGCAGCTGCGGGGTCAGGCCGACGGCCAGAGCCAGCGAGAACATCAGCGACTCCAGCACCGGCCGCGCCAGGTAGACGTTCACCGCGAAGATCGCCAGCACCAGCAGCAGCGTCACCTCGAGCAGCAGGTAGCCGAAGCGCCGCAGGCCCCGCTCGAAGTCGGTCTCCGGCTGGCGGGTCGCCAGGTGGGCGGCAACCCGCCCCAGCTCCGTCCGCGCGCCGGTCTCGACGATCACCACCCGGGCGGACCCGCTCACCACGTGCGTCCCCAGGAAGACGGCGCCGTGGCGGCGGCCGAGCGGCGTGTCCGCCGGGGTCGGGCCGATGGACTTCTCGGCCGGCTCGCTCTCCCCGGTGAGCGCCGCCTCGGTGACGAAGAGATCGCACGCCTCGATCACCGCGCCGTCGCCCGGGACACTGCGTCCGGCGCTCAGGATCGCGACGTCGCCGGGGACGATCTCGGTCAGCGGCACCTCGAGCGTCTGGCCGCCGCGCACGACCTGCACGCGCGTGGCGACCTGCGCCAGCAGCCCCTCGACCGCGCGCGAGGCGCCATGCTCCTGCCAGACCCCCAGCGCCGCCGACGCGACGACGATCGCGCACACGATGCCGGCGTCGGCCACGTCGCCGAGGAAGAACGCCAGCACCGTCGCCCCCAGAAGGATCAGGACGATCGGGCTGGCGAGCTGCCGGAAGATCAACGTGGGGAGACCCGTCCGTTGCTGGCGCGCCAGGACGTTCGGGCCCAGGCGCCGCAGCCGCGCCACGGCCTCTTCCTGGCCCAGCCCGGCGGGCGACGTTCCAAGGCGGGCGTAGAGCGCGTCGGAGGTCAGCGACCAGAACGGCTCAAGCTGGACGGGGCTCACCCCAGAGATTGTAAGCCCTCAGTCCCGACCCACGCCCTAGTCGTTCCGGATCATGACCTTCAACGCTCGCTCTCGCATGGCGTTGCCGAAGGTGTCGTAGGCCTTCATCGTCTCGCTCAGCGTGAACCGGTGGGTGATCAGCTGCTTCGGCTGCACCTTCCGGGACGTCACGGTCTTCATCAGCATCGGAATGGTCACCGTGTCGACGAGACGGGTGGTCAGGGTGATGTTGTGGTCCCAGAGCTTGTCCAGGTTCAATTGGACCGGCTTGCCATGGACGCCGATGTTGGCGATGTGACCGCCGGCGGTCACGATGGACTGACAGATGTCGAAGCTGGGCGGGATCCCGATGGCTTCCATGGCGACGTCGACGCCCCGGCCGGAGGTGAGCGCCATGACCCTTTCGGCAGCCTGGCCACCCCCGTTGTTGACGATCTCCGTGGCCCCGAATTTTTTGGCGACCGCCAGACGGTTGTCGTCGGTGTCGACCAGGATGATCGCCGCGGGTGAGTAGAATTGCGCGGTCAGCAGCGCCGCCAGGCCGATCGGCCCGGCGCCCACGATGGCCACGGTGTCTCCCGGTTTGACCTGCCCGTTCAGGACGCCGCACTCAAATCCGGTGGGCAGGATGTCGCTCAGCATGACGAAGTCCTCTTCGTCGGCGCCCGCGGGGATCGGATAGAGGCTGTTGTCGGCGAAGGGGATGCGAACGAATTCGGCCTGGGTTCCGTCGATCAAGTTGCCCAGGATCCAGCCGCCGTCGTTCTGGCAATGCGAATACATGCCCTTCTTGCAGTTCTCGCAGCGGCCGCAGGACGACACGCAGGAGATGAGGACGTGGTCGCCTACCTTGAAGCTGGAGACACCGGCGCCGAGCTGGTCGACGACGCCGACGCCCTCGTGCCCCAGGATGCGGCCCGCCGTCACGGCCGGCAGATCCCCCTTGAGGATGTGCAGCTCGGTTCCGCAGATCGTGGTCTTGGTGACCCGAACGATGGCGTCGGTCGCCGCGCGGAGGGCCGGTTTCGGCTTGTCCTCCAGCGCGAATTTACCGGGACCCTGATACACGAGTGCTTGCATGGAAGGGGTTACCTTTCTGGAGCCGCGACCACCTGCTGACCTAAAACTGCGCCTGCAACATCAATCGCGCGACGGCGACCAACCGTGTTCGAAGTCAAAGCGTGGAAACCATGCGCGCAAGCTAGCCATCACTTGCCAGACGGCAATGGCAAACGGCTCAAGCGATGCGCGTCAGCGGCCGGAGTCGTAGTTCAGGTTCGGGCCGAGCCAGCGTTCCACGTCGACCGTGGTCATTCCCTTGCGCGCGCCGTAGTCGGCCACCTGATCGCGGTCGATCTTCCCCACGTTGAAGTAGCGCGACTGGGGGTGGGCGAAGTATAGGCCGCTCACGCTCGAGCCCGGCCACATCGCGAACGATTCGGTGAGCAACATGCCGGTGTTCTTCTCGACGTCGAGGAGTCGCCAGAGCGTCCCCTTCTCGGTGTGATCGGGGCAGGCCGGATAGCCGGCGGCCGGACGAATGCCCCGGTATTCCTCGGCGATGAGGCGTTCCTTGG
>CALAOV010000162.1 GCA_937889515.1 uncultured Myxococcales bacterium
CCGGCTTGCTCGGGACCATCACCGGTCTCATCAAGGCCTTCGCCGGCGTCGCCGGTGTCGATCCGTCGCAGAAGGCGACGCTGCTGTCGAAGGGGATCTCGGAGGCGATGAACTGCACCGCATTCGGGCTCACCACCGGCATCATCGGCCTGGCGGCTTTCGCCTGGTTGAACGGCAAGACCCAGAACGCCCTCGACGACATCGCCGAGGTCAAGAAGAACGTCTCGAACCTCCTCTTCCAGGCCAAGGCCGCCCTCCACGGGTAACCCAGCCACGTAACCCTTTCAACGTTTTCAAACGACCTCTACGACCTACGACAAGGAGAACGATTCATGTTGATGGAACACTTTCAGGAAGGCGGCTGGGGAATGTGGCCGATCCTCTTGCTGCTGGGAATCACCCTCTTCATCGCGATCGACCGCTTCATGTACGTCTCGAAGTCGAAGGTCGACATCGACAAGCTGATGTCGCTTTTGAAGTCGCAGATCGTTTCGGGAAACGTGCAGGGCGCCATCAACACCTGTCAGGCCAGCCCGGCCCCCGTGACCAAGATCATCGCGGCCGGTCTGCGGCGCGCCGGTGGCTCGGAGCACGAGGTCCAGCAGGGCATGGACGAAGAGGCGCTCCGTGAGCTCCCCAAGATCGAGAAGCGCACGGGCTACCTGGCGATGCTCGGCAACCTGGCGACCCTCGCCGGCTTGCTCGGGACCATCACCGGTCTCATCAAGGCCTTCGCCGGCGTCGCCGGCGTCGACCCCTCGATGAAGGCGACGATGCTCTCCAAGGGTATCTCCGAGGCCATGAACTGCACGGCGTTCGGCCTCGGCACCGGTATCTTGGGCCTCGCGACCTACGCCATCTTGAACGGCATGACCCAGGCGGTGCTCGACGGCATCAACCAGGGCACGGTCGAGACGCTGAACCTGGTGGTCGCTGGCCGCGGTGGCGAGCAGCAGCAGCAGTACTAACCACCACGCTCAGGAGCATCCAACATGAGCGTATCAGTCGAAACCGGCGGCAAGGGTGGCAAGAAGCCACTCAACGCCGACCTCAACCTGGTTCCGTACATCGATCTGCTGACCTGCATGGTGGCGTTTCTTCTCATCACGGCGGTCTGGTCCCAGCTGGCGCGGCTCGAAGCGCACCAGAAGGGACAGGGCCAGGCCGGCGAGGACACGCCGCCCGAGAAGGTCTTCAAGCTGGTGGTGCTGGTCAACGACAGCGGCTTCAACCTGGTCGCCGACCAGGATCAGCAGCCGATTCCGAAGAACGGCGCCGGCATGTACGACTACGAGAAGCTGGGCAACGAGCTCAAGAAGCTGAAGGACACCCACGCGGACAAGACCGACATCCAGGTCGCGTCCGATGACACCATCAAATTCGAGGTGCTGGTCCGGACCATGGACACGGCGCTCTCGTCTCGGTTCCCAGACATCTCATTGATCGATTCTGGCGGGGCCGGAATCTAACGGAGCGCGAAGAACATGCCTATTCACGCACCCCACGCGCACCTCTACGACTCGGTAAAGCTCGAGGTGGCGAAAGCCAAGCTCGGGCACGAAGGTCGCAAGAGCCTGTACGCGCCGCTCAACCTGGTGGCGTACATCGACATGATGACGATGCTCGTCATCTTCCTGCTGATGTCCTTCTCGGCGACGGGCGAGATCCTGTTCGTCCAGAAGAACATCGTCCTTCCCGACGCGCAGAACTGGACCGAGCTCGAGCGCGCGCCGGTCATCGGCGTCAGCAAGGACGTCGTGACGCTGGACGGTTCGCAGGTCGCGACCGCCGACGACCTCATGAAGGACTCGTCGACGGGCGACTTCAAGATCGCCGAGCTGCACGACAAGCTGGTGACCCTCAAGAACAACTACAAGCTCCTGCACCCCAGCGAGGAGTTCAACGGGATCGCCATCATCCAGTCGGACAAGAACGTCGAGTTCAAGATGCTCAAAAAGATCATGTACTCGTGCGCCGTGGCCGGCTATCAGAACGTGAACTTCGCGGTAACCCCCAAGGCCAAGGGTGGCGGCTCCGGCCCCGCCATGTAGTAGACGACAGACCCGTCTGACGTCGGCCTTTTCGCCGCCTCATCGAACCGTACGGCCGGCCTCCCTTCTGGGGAAGCCGGCCGTTTCGTCATTTAGAACCGGGCGTCTGGAGACCTTCGTCCGCGCTCGCTCGAACGGCGAAGCTGGGGTACCCTGTGCTCCGCTCGCCCCCTCTAGGAGATGCCCATGCGCACCCGGACCACCGCAGCCTTTCTAGCGACCTTGGCGACTTTGGCTTTGGGGGGTCTCGCCTGTCAGGGAGATCCGAATGATCCGATGACCTGGGCCAAGCAGCTCAAGGATCTGCGGGTTCAGAAGGAAGCGCTCGATCACCTGGCCAACATGGACGTCGAAAAGGCCCGGCCCGCGGTCCCCGCCATCATCGAGCTCTATCAGGACGCCAAGCGCCCCGAGTTCCTCGAGACGTTGGCCCGCTACGCCGATCCGCGCACCAAACCGATCATGATCGAGGCGCTCGAGTACAACGACGACGACTTCGATCGCGCCACCATCGCCGCCGGGGTGCTCGGCGAGATGAAGGCGACCGACGCGGTCGACCCGCTCATCAAGGCGGTCGAAAAGCCACTCCCGATCAAGTCGCGCGCCAACAGCACGCGCATCGCGGCCATGCGGGCCCTGGTGAAGATCGGCGACAAGCGCGCGGTCCCGACCCTGATGAAGATCCTGACCACCTCGGCCGACGAGCAGGACTTCCTGCTCAACCAGCGGGCGGCGCTGGGGCTGGCCGAGTTCCGCGATCCCCAGGCGATCCCGGCCCTCATCAAGGGTCTCTTCATGACGGGACGCGGGACCGGCGTCTTCCAGGAATGCCGCCTGGCGCTGGTGCGCATCGGCGCGCCCTCAATCGACCCGATGATCGCGCTCCTGCAGGAGAAGAACGCCGACGTTGCCGCGATGGCCGCGCAGCTCAAGTTCGAGGAGGTCACCCCGGGCGTCGTTCCGCACAAGGCGGCGATCCTGCTGGGCGATCTGCGGGCCAAGAAGGCCGTGCCGGCCCTGATCTGGCGGATTCACCAGAAGGCGCGCGGCGACGAGCACCGCTCGGCGCTGATCGGCCTCGGGTACATCGCCACGCCGGCTGCCGTCGACGGGATCTTGGCCGATCTCAAGGACGCCAAGGCCGATCCGGCGGAACGCGCCTCGGCGGCCGACGCGCTCTACCTTTCGGGCGATCGCCGCGCGGTGCCGACCTTGCTGGAAATCGCCAAGTCGGGCTACGTCAAGAGCGACGGCGAAATGGCCTCCGACCTGCGCGCCAGCGCCGCGATCGCCCTGGCGCGGATCGCGGGCAAAGAGACCTACGACGCGTTCAAGAGCCTGGTCGACAACGAGAAGGCGGCGCAGGGGGTCTTCGGCATGGCGCTCGACCGCATGCAGGTCGCGAAGGAGTGCGACCAGGACCTGGCCTGCTACGGCAAAGTCTTGAACGATCCGGTCTGGACCCGCGCCGAGAAGGCCGCCTTCGCGATCGCCTTCTCCGGCAACGCCAAACAGGGCCTGCCGCTCTTGCTCGGAGCGATGAAGCCGATCACCACGATGGCGCAGGAGCGTTACCCGGTGCACCAGGCGATCCTGTTCGGCCTGGCCCGTCTCGGCACGCGCGACTGCAAGGACTGCATCGACCGTCTGGACAAGCAGATCGCCCAGGACGAGAAGGCCGTGCGCCTCCCGGGCGCGCGCGATCTCCTGGGCGAGACCCGGGTCACCGAAGCCATCATCCAGAACCAGGGTGCCGGCGACATGGCCGCCCCCGCGCCCGGGGACGCCGCTCCCCCCGAGGCGGCCGCCCCGGCGCACGGAAAGGGCAAAGCAGCGAAGGCCGCCAAGGCGGGTAAGGCCAAAGGCGGGAAGAAGAAGCACAAGTAATCCACACCGCCCGCGCCGCCCGCGCGTCAGGGGGTCAGCGCGGGCTGGGCGGGGCCGGATACGCGGCCACGATCGTTGTCGTGATTCCCCCCCGGACGTTGAATACCCCTTCGACCCGGGCGCGGCGCGGTTTGACCGCGGCGATCAAGTCGTCGAGGATCCGGTTCGTGACCGCCTCGTGGAAGGCCCCTTCGTTGCGGTACGACCAGAGGTAGAGCTTCCAGGACTTCAGCTCGACGCACAGAGCGTCCGGAACGTACTCGACGTGGATGGTGGCGAAGTCGGGCTGTCCGGTCTTGGGACAGAGGCAGGTGAACTCGGGGCAGGCGAACCGGATCTCGTAGTCGCGCTCCGGGTTCGGGTTGGCAAACGTCTCCAATATCTTGCTGGGGTGGGTGGCCATCGGTCCCAAAAGGATATACGAACGACGGATGATGCGGCTGGCGGGAATCGACGTGGATGCGCCGCCCGAGGTCGTCCTGCCGATCCTGGCGGTGGGTCTCTATCTCCTGGCCGACCGCCCGGTGCGAACCGGCGACTACATCAAGCTTCACGACGGCGAAGAGGGGTACGTCGAAGCCATCGGCTGGCGTTCGTCCCGGCTGCGGACGCAGAAAAACAACACGGTCATTGTTCCCAATCAGAAGCCGCGAGGGGATCGCGCTCGGCGTTCCGGAACGGATTGTGCGCGGCCGCCAAGATGAAGGTCAAAATCCAACCCAACCTCGCGAAACGACTCGTTGACAGCGGGGAAAGGGGCACGCTAGCCTGCGGCCTGCCTGCCCCCTTCCCGACCGTCGGAAGATGACCCCGATGACCCTGCGGATCGACCTGCCCCGCGTCTCCACCGCCTCCCCCGTCCTGGGTATTGCCTTCGCGGGCATCGCCATCGCGTTTCTCGCTGCCTCGCCCGCCTGGGCGGGGACGGTCAAGGGGACCGTCAAGCTGCCGGAGAATGCGCGTTCGACGCGCCTCTACCAGGGCTACTGGCGGCTCGAGAACGGCAACGTCCCGGTACAGAACACCGGCGGCGCGAAGCTGGAGACGGCGGTCGTTCTCGAGAACGTCAACGGCGGCCACCCGCCGGCCGCGCGAACGGTGACCGTCGAGCTGGGCGGCCTGGACGCTCGCCCGCGCCTGGTGGTGGTCGGACCCGGATCGGTGATCGAGCTCAAGAACACCGGGAAGATTCGCCTCGAGCTGTCGACCCCCGAGTCGCCCTCGGTGATGTCGTCCGAGCTACTGCCGCCGGGCGCCACCCGCCGGCAAAAATTCGACGCGGTGGGGGGCTTCGCCATCCGCGACGCCGAGTACCCGCACCTCATGATCTCGGTGATCGTGGTCGACTCGCCCTATTTCGCGACCGTCGATGAAAAGGGGAGTTTTTCAATCGCTGGCGTTCCGGAAGGGAAAGCCAACCTGAAGGTCTGGACGCGCGGCAAGTGGGCCAGCGAGCAGGAGATCGACACCGGCTCCAAAGAGGAGCTGATCGTCAAAGTCACCTCCGCGCGCGACAAAGAAAAAGAAGCGGCCGAGTAGCGACTGAGGTCTCCGAATGTTCCTATCCAAGATCTGGTTCATCCTGATCGCGCTGGTCTCCGCGGTCGCCGTGACGTTCGCGCTGGTGGCGCCGAGCCCCGCGGTGCGGAAGCTAGAGGCGCTGGAAGGGCAGCGCCTCGACCGAGCGCAGTACGCGGCCGAAGAGATGTTCAAGGTCGACGCGCACAAGTGGATCGACCGGGTCTCGAAGCTGGGCCGCGACGCGATCATCTCCGAATCGCTGGACGCGGCGTCGCGCGGCTCGGGCGAATATTCGGTCATTCACCGGACCATCCAGGATCGCTTCCGGACCCTGATCCCCGACCTCGCGAGCGGCGGCATCGACGAGATCGTCGCGCTCGACAACAAGGGTCGCGTCATCGCGCGGGTCGGCGGCGACAACGAAAAGGAATATGGCGACTACATCGCCGGTGCCGAGGTGGTCGCCGACGCCCTTCGCGGCTACCTGTCGGACGACGTGTGGGGGTTCGGCGGAAAGCTGGAACGGGTGGCGGGCGCGCCCGTGCTGTCGAAGGGCAAGGATCGAATCGTCGGCGCGATCTACGTGGGCGCCGAGACCGGACCGGCGTTCGTCGAACGGCTCAAGAAGAACCTGGACGTCGACGTCGCGCTGCTCCTGCGCGGCAAGGTGATCGCCTCGACGCGGGCGCCCGGGGAGGTCGACGCGCTCCCCGGGATCGTGCAGCAGCACACCAAGGACATCGAGACGCTCACCCGCACCCACGCGCTGCCGCTGGTGGCCGGGCAGCAGAAGCTGCTGGTGGTGGCGGCGCCCTTCGCGGGACAGGCGGGGGAGCAACAGGCCTACTACGCGCTCATCGGCGAGCAGCCGGCCAAGAGCGATCTCAAGGCGCTCCTCACCAACGTCAGCACCGACGATCTCAAGTGGGATCGCTTCCCCTGGGTGCCGCTCGGCCTCGTCACCTTCGCCATGATCGCCGTGGGACTCTTCCTGCAGCGCCTCGAGGTGGAGTCGCCGCTGGGCAAGCTGCGACGCGAGCTGCAGCGGCTGGCCAGTGGCGACATCCAGCGAATCGAGGACAACCGCTACGGCGGCAAGATCGGGGGGCTCGCGCGCGACGTGAACGCGGCCGTCGAACGCTTCACCCACGCGCCGGCGCCGCGCTCGGAGATGACCGGCAAGGATCTGAACGCGATCCTCGGGCCGTCGGGGGGCAGCACCTTCGATCTCCCGGCGGCTGGCTCGGCCTTCTCGGGATCGACACCGGCACCCGCGTTCGCGCCCGCGATGGCGTCCTCCTTTGCGCCCCCGCCCCCGCCGCCCTCGTCCTTCGCTCCGCCTCCGCTCCCCTCCTTCAGTCAACCGCCGCCGCCGACCTTTTCCGCCCCTTTGCCGCAACCCTTCTCGGTGGCGGCGCTGAGCGGGGGCGGTGGTTCGCTGGGCAGCGCCCTGCCCCCGTCGATCAAGCCGGCCCCGTGGTCGGCGCCGCCGCAGCTCCCCTCCGCGGCGATGGACGATGCCGACGCCGACGCCGCCGATCGGCAGATGCCGGATGGCGAGGCGACCCGCGTCGTCCCCTACGATCTGCAGGAAGAGGAAGACGCCCACTTCCGCCACGTCTTCGACGACTTCGTCGAGACCAAGCGCTCCTGCGGCGAATCGACCGCTGGCCTCACCCAGATGAAGTTCTTACAGAAGCTGCGCGACAACAAGACCGCTCTCGTCACCAAGCACGGCTGCCGCACGGTCCGCTTCTCCGTCTACGTCAAGGACGGCAAGGCGGCCCTCCGCGCCACGCCGATCCGCGACTAGTCTAGCCCCGGCGCTCACTCCAGCAGGAGCTTGTCGGGGCTGGCTTCGCCGGCCGCGGGGGCCTGCTGGGTGGGGGCGGTGCCGTCGAGAAAGACCTCGTCGAGGGTGCCGGTCTCCTGCCCGGGGGCGGCCAGCAGGCCGGTCGCCTTGTCGATGCGCTGAACGACGATGCCCGGCGGCTGCGCGAAGTCCTTGGTGGGCCGGCCGGCGGTCGCCTTGACCATGAAGTCGGCCCAGATTGGCGCCGCCGTCTTGCCGCCCGCCTCGCCCCGTCCCAGCTTCTTCATGTCGTCGAAGCCGACCCAGACGGCTGCCAGCAGATCGGGCGTGAAGCCCACGAACCAGGCGTCGCGCTGGCCGTTCGAGGTGCCGGTCTTGCCGGCCACCGGGCGGTGGAGCTTGCCCGCGATCGCGCCGCGCGCGGTCCCTTCGTCGACCACGCTGCGCATGAGCGACACCATGACGTAGGCGACCTCGGGCGGCAGGCCCGGCGTCAATTGCGGCGGTGGCTCCTTCTCGGCGCCCACCGCACGAACCAACGACGCCTTGTCGACCTTGGCCGTCAGGCCACCGCTGGCAAAGGTGGCGTAGACGTTGGCCAGCTCCAGCGGCGACACCGCCAGGGAGCCCAGCGCCAGCGAGAGCCCCACGTCCGGCGCGATCGGCGAGGTGATCCCGACCCGGGTGGCGACCGCGCGCGCCTGATCGAGACCGACCTCCGAGAGCACCTTGATGGCACCCGTGTTGATCGAATCCGCCC
>CALAOV010000163.1 GCA_937889515.1 uncultured Myxococcales bacterium
CCGGCCGCCGGTCACGTCGAGCCGGGCTCGGCGATCGGGGTCGAGCTGGTGCGGGGCGACATGAGCACGGTCGCGACCGGCACCGTCACCTACGTGAACGGCGCCGACGTCCTGGCCTTCGGCCACCCGCTGTTCGGCATCGGCGAGGTCTACCTGCCGCTGGTCGACGCCGAGATCCACGCCTTTCTCCCCAGCCTCAGCCAGTCGTTCAAGATGTCGTCGCCGCTCAACGAGGTCGGCACGCTGGTCCAGGATCGACCGGCCTGCATCATCGGCGACCTCGACGCGCGCAGCACCATGCTGCCGGTCGACGTGCGGGTGACCGGCCCCGGTGTCGAACCGCGCCTCTTCCACGCCGAGGTGGCGCGCAACCGGCGCCTGACCGCGATGCTGGCCTCGATGGTGATCGGCAACGCGATCGCCGACGCCGAGCCGGACGTCACCGACATGGTCGTGACCGTCACCTCGAAGCTGGGGGTCAAGGGCTACCCGCCGCTCGAGCAGCGCGATCAAATCTTCTCGGCCGAAGGGGTCTCCGGCCACGCCCTCGCCTCGTCGCGCGGCCTGCGGGCGATGGGCGAGCTGATGTTCAACCCCTTCGAGCCGGTGGTGCTCGACCGCCTGGACGTCGACGTGCGGGTGGAGTTCCGGCGCGACGTCGCCGAGATCGTCGCCGTGTCGCTCCCCTCGCAGGACGTCCACGCCGGCGACACCGTCGGGATGCGGGTCACCCTCCGCCCCTACGCCGGCGCGGAGTACGTCGAGACCGTTCCGGTGATCATCCCGCACACCGCGGCCGGTCAGACGGTCAAGCTCGAGGTCGCGACGGGCGCGTCGGTGCGGCCCGATCTGCCCCAGGCCGAATCCCTGCGGGTCTACCTGGACAACCTGCGCAAGTCGTACCCGGCCACCTCGATCGTGATAACGCTGCAGACGCCCGACGACGGCGCTTCGCTGCACGGCCGCCTGATTCCGGGGCTGCCGCCTTCGGCGCTCGACACCCTGCAGCCCGGCAACCAGACCCGCCGGGCCGACGCGTACCACATCACCGACCGCACGGTCTTCCCCGCGCGCCAGCTGGTCAGTGGCAAGCAGGAGCTGAGCATCCAGATCAAGGACGACGCCCTGGGAAGGCCATGAGCGAAATCGGCGGCCCTCCCTTACAATAGCCCGCCTCGATGCGTTTGTTCCCATTCCCTTGGATCTCCATGCTCGCGCTAGCGTTGGTCACCGCCTCCGCGGGCGCCGCGGTGACCAAGACCTTCCGGCAGACATCCGCCAAGGACTTCGAAGAGGGGGAAGCGACGGCGAGCATGATTCTCCCCGACGGCGCCGTCGTGCCGGGGATGAAACCCAGCCCGGTCGCGCTCGACGCCGCGTTCGTCTGGTGCTCGACGCTGTCGCCGGACGGCCGCACGGCCTACTTCGGCACCGGCGACGAAGGACGCCTCTTCGCCGTCGACGTCGCCAGCAACGAGGCGCGCGCCCGCCGGGTCACCGCGCTCGACGCGGCCTGGATCACCGCGCTGGCCACGCGGCCCGACGGGACGCTGGTGGTCGGCACCACGCCGGGTGGGCGCATCTACAGCGTCGATCCCAAGAGCGGCGGCTCGCGTCTCTTCGCCACGCTCGGCGTCGATCACGTCTGGGCGCTCGTGGTCGACCCCAAGACCGGCGCTGTCTACGCCGGGACCGGGGGCCCGGGCAAGATCTTCGCGATTGATCCAAACGGGCCGAACGGGTCGAGCGGGAAGGTGCGCGAGATCTGGAATTCGGGCGACAAGCACGTGGTGTCGCTGTTGCAGGCCGACGCGACCCATCTCTTCGCCGGGACCTCCGAGGAGGCGATCCTGTTTCGGGTCGCGCTCGACGGGCGGGCCGAAGCGCTGGCCGACTTCGACGCTGAGGAGGTGCGTGCCCTCGCCCGCTCGGGCGGCGCGCTCTACGCCGCCGTGAACGATTTCGAGCGCACCACCCCCGCGCCGGCCGTGGTGCCGGCGGGACCTCACGGCACCAAGATCACTGTCGCAGCGTCGGGATCCCCGGCCTCGGCCGGCGCCCTGCCGCGCCCCGGCCAGCGCAAGGCGAAGGCGGCCCTCTATCGCATCGAGCCCGACGGCCACCTGGAGCAGGTCTTCTCCATCGGCGACGGGTACTTCACGTCGCTGGCGTTCGACGACGACGGCCGCGCCTTCGTGGGCAGCGGGACCGAGGGGCGGGTTTACCGGGTCGATCCCGATCGCAAGGCGACCCTCGCCATCGATCTGCCGGAGCGGCAGGCGCTGACCCTGGTGCGCTCCGGGAAGACCTTCCTGGTCGGCACCGGCGACGTCGGCGGCGTCTACCGGGTGGAGGCGGCCGCCTCCCGTCAGGCGACCTACCTGTCGCGCGTGCTCGACGCGGAATTTCGCGCGCGCTTCGGCCTGCTGCGCTGGCACGGCGCGCACGGCCTGGGCCTGGAGACCCGCTCCGGCAATACCGCCCGCCCGGATCCGAGCTGGTCGAATTTCGCGGGCCTGGATCGCGCGCGCGCGACAGCGGAAGGCGGCGTCGGACTGGTCGCCAGCCCGGCCGCGCGCTACGTGCAGTACCGGGTGACGTTCGGCGCGGCCGACGCCCGCCTGGACGGGGTAACCCTGGCCTACCTGGCGCAGAACCAGCGGGCGCGCATCACGGAGCTCACGGTGGGCGACAGCGCCACGCCGCCGGCCATCGGCGCCCCCGGCGCGCTGGGCGGGCTCACCCTCGGTTTGGCCAGCTCGTCCACCTCGGCCAACGCCCGCACCCACTCCCCGGTGGTCAAGCTCCGCTGGAAGGTCGAGAACCCCGACGGGGACGAGCTCGACTACCGGCTGACCTTCCGGCAGGAGAACGAGGCGGTCTGGCGGCCCCTGGGCGGCCCCGACGCGCTGTCGAAGAGCGAGTACGACTGGAACACCGAGGGGCTCCCCGACGGCAATTACGTGGTCCGGGTGGTGGCCAGCGACGAGCGGTCGGAGGCGCGCGAGCGCGCGCTCGAGGCGAGCTTCACCTCGGCGCCGATCCTGGTCGACAACCGCAAGCCCGAAGTGGTCGGTCTGGTCGCAAAGTATCCCTTCATCTCGGGCCGCGCGCGCGACGACCAGAGCCCGCTGACCGGCCTCGAGTACGCGATCGACGGCGGCGACTGGCAGATCCTGAGCCCCACCGACGGCATCTGCGACGATCTGGTCGAGTCGTTCACCCTCAAGCTGCCGTCGCTGGCGCTGGGACCCCACGCAGTCACGGTGCGCGCCTGGGACAGCGCGGACAACGTCGGCGCGGCGGCCGTGACGGTCACCTCGACGGTCGCAGCCCGCAGGGAGCTGGGACCAAGGGAGCTCGACAAAGGGAGGTGACCAGATGAGCACCGCGCAAAACGACGCCGCCGGGCTTCCGCCTGCCCCCGAGGTGGTGCAGATGGAGGTCGGCCTGCTGCAGAACTTCTGCGAGATCCTCTACTGCCCCGACACGCGCGAGGCCGCCATCGTCGACCCGGCCTGGGAGGTCGATAGCCTGCTGCGCGAGGTGGAGCGGCTCGGCCTGCGGGTGACGACGGCGCTCATCACGCACACCCACAACGATCACATCGAAGGGGTCGACCTCCTGGTGGAGAAGACCGGGGCGGCGGTGGTGGTGAATCCGCGCGAGGCCGAGCGGGTCGGCGCCCCCGGACGGACGCTGGTCGACGCCGTCGACGGCCGCGACGTCGCCATTGGAAAACGCGGCGTCCGGGCGCTCGAGACACGCGGCCACACGGTGGGCGGCACCTGCTACCTGGCCGAAGGCTACGTGGTGACCGGCGACGTGATGTTCGTGGGCGGCTGCGGCCGCACCGACTTCGCGGGCGGCGACACCGCCGAGATGTGGAAGAGCCTGCAGCGGCTCATCCGGCTGCCGGAGGAGACGCGCGTCTACCCGGGCCACAACTACGGCGAGACCGAGACCTCGACCATCGCGCACGAGATCCGCACCAACCCGTTCCTGCGCTGCGCGACCTTCGAAGAGTTCCGGACGCTGCGCGAGCGCAAGCGCCGCCCCTAGAGCGCGGTCGCGCGCGCGGCAACCAGGATGACCGCGGCGTCGCTGGCGTCGTGAAGCTCGACGGCGAAGGGCCCCTCGCCCTGCGCCAGCGCCAGGCTCGCCCGCAGAGCGCCGTCCGGCGCGCGCGAGACGGTCGCCTCCTGAAAGGAGACGAAGCGCTGCACCCAGGGATCGAGCGCCTTGTAGATCGCCTCCTTGGCTGAAAACAGCCGCAGCACCTCCGCGTCGCGCGCCGGGCCGTCGGGCGGGAGCGCCGCGCGCTCGTCGGCGGTGAGGACGTGCCGGGCGATGTCGTGCTTGAAGGACCGCACCACCTCGACATCGATCCCCAGCGTCGCCGCGGGAACGCCGGCGGCGCGCGCCACCAGCGCGACCGCGAGATCGCTCTTGTGGCTCACCGAGCCGACCAGATCGGAAGAGCACACGTCGAATT
>CALAOV010000164.1 GCA_937889515.1 uncultured Myxococcales bacterium
GCCGGCGCCGCCGGCCTTGCCGCCGGAACCGCCCGTGCCCCCGGACGAGACACCGCCGGTGCCGCCCGTGGCCGCGCCGCCCATGCCACCCGCGGGGGCGCCGCCGGAACCGGCAGCGCCGTCGCCCTGGGCGCCGGGCGTCGAATCTCCGCAGGCCACCAGAAACATCCCACCCATGGCCAGAATTGGCAGTGCACCCCAGAGTCTTCGGCCTACGTTCACGGGAACCTCCACAGCGAGCTTTCGCATCTGGGCGGAGATATCGACGAAGCGGCGCGTTGACTAAAGCTCGAGCGCGCCCCAAGCGGCCCCAAGATCACAGAAATCGCCGGCCGGTACCCCCCGTTCCCCCGTAGACTTGCCGCCATGTTGACCGTTCGCAAAGCGGAGGATCGGGGCCACGCCAACCACGGGTGGCTCGACACCCACCACACGTTTTCGTTCGCCGACTACTACGACCCGGCGCAGATGGGCTTCGGGCCCCTGCGGGTCATCAACGACGACACGGTCGCCGCCGGCCGCGGTTTTCCGTCCCACAGCCACCGCGACATGGAGATCATCTCGTACGTGCTGGAGGGCGCGCTCGAGCACAAGGACAACATCGGCAACGGCTCGGTCATCAAACCGGGCGACGTGCAGCGCATGAGCGCCGGCCCGGGGGTGATTCACAGCGAGTACAACGCCTCGAAGGAGAACCCGGTCCATTTCCTGCAGATCTGGGTATTGCCGAGACGCGCAGGTCTGCCGTCCGGCTACGAGCAGAAGCATTTCGGAGTCGACGAAAGGCGCGGTCGCCTGCGGCTGGTCGCCTCGCCCGACGGGGCCGACGGTTCGGTGCGGATCCAGCAGGACCTACGTCTTTACGCCACCCTCCTCGGCGGCGGCGGCGGCTCGGTGAGCCACGCCTTCGGCGGCCGCCGGGGTTGGTTGCACCTCGCGCGCGGCACCGCCGTCCTGAACGACATCCCCCTCAAAGCCGGCGACGGCGTCGCGATCAACGGCGAGGAGACGGTCTCGATCACCTCGCCGGAGATGGCCGAGGCGCTGCTCTTCGACTTCTCGGCCTAGCCGCGCGGGTCCCGGAACGCGCGCGCCGTGCATCCGGTTGCGCCGACGCCCGGTCCAATCGGCCGCACTGGAAGGCGCCATGGAGGCTCGGCTGAGGTTCGCCACCCAGGGGGTGAAGTTCCGGTGACCGTCGCCGAGACGCGGGCCGCGCCGCTCAGGGCGTGGCCGCCGCCTCGGCCGGGGCAATCTCGAGGTAGAGGTTGTGAATCGAGAAGGTGAGCGGGCGCCGGCTCGAGACCGATTCGACCCAGGGCGCCTCGGCGGTCGTGAAGGAGAGGATCGTGTCGCCGGGAGGCAACCGAAAGGGGCCGAAGTGTTCCGGGATGCGCTTCTGCGCCGCCAGGGATACCGAGCGATCGCCGACCCGAGCGTCGCCGCCCGCGTGCAGCGTCACGCTGCGCGCGGTCACCGAGGCCAGGTCGAAGGTCAGCGTCGCGCGCAGCGGCCGCGACGTCGGGTTGTGGAAGGTGAGATCGGCGGGTCCCGAGGCCCAACGCCAGGTGTGCCGTCCGCGTTGCTCTGACCCCTGCCAGCCGGTCCGGTAGCTGGCGGTGACCCCGCGTTCGAAGGTGGTCTGTTCGGAGGGGCCCGACTGAAGGATGTCGAAGGCCGACAGGACCGTCAGGTTTCCCAGCAGCAGGAGCAGCAACCCCCGTCGTGTGCGCGGCGCGAGGAGATTGAAGGCGAGGGTGATGGGCAGGACGGTGCGGGCCATCGCCGAGGGCGAGCCCTCCCAGACCGCCCAGCCCAAGAAGATCCAGAGCACCGAGAACGCGGCGCCGATTCGCCACCAGAGCAGATCGAGCTTGGGGCGCAGCAACAGAAAGCCGACCTCGGTCGCCAGCGCGACGACGGAGAAGATCTCCGTCCGCGCATGGAGGTCGAACCCGCCCTCGCGGCACAGTCGATAGATCTCGGACAGCTTCTTGGCGAAGGAAACGAAGGGGAGATCGAAGTTGCGGCTGCCGGCGCCGCCACCGTAGTGGCGGGCCAGCAGGGCGCCCCAGAGCAAGGTGGGCGCCAGGCAGAGCAGCCCGGCCAGCGCCACCCGCGGCCAGGCCCGGCGCTCCGTCGGCGTCGTCGGCGCGAACGCGGCGGCGCACAGCACGCTGGTCTCTCGCGCCAGACCGGCCGCGCCCAGGATCGCGGCGCCGAGCAGGCGCCGGTTTCTCTCCACCAGCCGGGCGCCGATGGCGATCACCAGTAGCGCGGGACCGTCGCTCAGGCTGCGGGTGACGCTCACCATCATGCCTGCGCCGAACAGCGCGCCCACCCAGCGGAGAAGATTGTGCAGGTCCGTCGGCGGAAACCACCAGCGCGCCAGCAGCGCCGCCAGGATCAGGAGGCAGACCAGGTTGGCGAGCGCATAGGCGGAGATGATCCAGGCCGGGCGGCCCAGTCCGGCCAGGTGCGCCAGCGCGGGCAGGAGGATCCGCCGGGTGCGATAGCCGGGAGAATCCAGCGCCGTCTCGAGCGCCGGATCGAACGGATTTCCGGCCACGGCGATCTGGGCATAGAACTGGCCGTCGTAGCCGGAGTGGGCATAGGTATAAAGCGGCACCTCGGACAGCGCGGCGACCCGTCGGGGCGCGAACTGGTCGCCAAAGCAGATGAGCGGCGAAAACCCGGTGTGCGGATCGTGCCAGCGCGCAACTTCAATCACGAAGCGGATCAGCAGCGCGAGGTAGACGACGGCGTAGCGGCGTCCCCACAGCTCTCGGCCGAAGCTCGGCGGCGCGCTGGTCTCCATCTTGCCGCGAGAGTAAGTCATCCTGCTACGATTGGCGCACCCCATGGACGGTGAGGTCGAATGTCCCTTCTGCGGCGAGCCGGGCGAGGTCGCCGCCGACTACGATCCCGACGCCAGCGGCGCTCAGGTCTTCGTGCAGGACTGCGCCGTCTGCTGCAACCCCTGGTCGGTGACGGTCCAGGTCGGTGCCGACGGCGAGGTCAGCGTCCGCGTCGATCGGGGCTGAGGATCATCCCCGGTTGAGGCTCCAGACCGCCGCCCACCCTTCGAGGGATCCGGGCGGCATCCAGGCGCGCCGGCCGTAGAGGCGGAACTTCAGGAGCGCCGGCAGCAGGCGGGGATGTCGGACCGCCGCGAGCGCCTTGGCCGTCCAGGTCTTTCGATCGTTCGCCGCGCGATCGACGAGGGGCACGGGCTGGGAAAAGACCGGGTCGAATCCGGCGTCGTGCAGGAGCGTCTCCCAGTTCTTCCGGGTCAGGAGCTCGCGCGGGACCATCGGGAAACCGAAGATGGCCTGGGTGCGCGCATGGACCGACGCGACGAGAGCCGGGTCGGCGTCCTCGGCCAGAACGATGTCCGCGAAGGCCAGCCGACCTCCGGGACGCAGGAGGCGCCGGAGCCGGCGCAGCACGCTCGGCAGGTCGAGGGAGTACAGAACGCCTTCGCCGATGACGGCGTCGAAACGATCTCTTGCGCCAGCGGAGACGTCCGCGCCATCGATCTCGTCCAGGGAGGCGACCACGCGCGGGGCGGGCAGCCGCTCGCTCAAGATCTTTCTCAGGACCGGGCTCGGTTCCACGGAGGTCACCTGCCAGCCGCGCTCCAGCATCTGTCCGGTGGTGAGGCCGATGCCGGCCCCCAGCTCCAGGATCCGTCGGGGCGCCTCGCGTTCCAGCTCCGTCAACAGGAGCCGCGTCGCGGCGGCGCCGCCGGGATGCAGATCGCCGATCCCGAGCAACCCCATGACCTCGTGGTGGGCCAGGCTCATCGCGGAAAGATCGTCGTCGGCAACCGGTGGTTGTTTCGCCACTGCAGATAGAACCGATGCAGGTGGGCCAGCGTGATCGCCTGGGAGAGCTCCACGCGGGGTCCCGACCGGTAGAAATGGATCCGGTGGATGCCGACGTCGATCGCGTCGAGCCGCTCGACCTCCCGGGTGGCGACCGTCCCGGCGGGCAGCGGAATCTCGCGTTCCTCGGAGACCCGGTCGGACCGCGAAAAATCCGCGGGCGAGCGCGGATCGCGCATGTGGTTCTTGCCGAGCGCGTAGGCCTGTTTGTGCCAGCCGGCCTCGACCTCCGAGATCGCGGCGACGCCCAGCCGCTCGACCTGCTCGGTGGCCCGGCTGCCGCAGCGGAGCGAGCCGACGTAGTGATCCTCTCCGACCGGCCCGTGCAGATCGGTGGGGAACATGTTCATGAGCGGGCCGTCTTTCAGCGTCACGATCGAGATGCCGATCGGCACCGAGTAGGCGATCCGCGCCTGATCGTACAGGTTCCCCGGCAGGCGCACGTTGCCGGGCTGGTCCGACGCCAGACGGTCGCGCCACCGGTTGGTGGCCTGATGAAACGGCGACAGAAACCGATGTGCGCCCTCCACGCCCCGCCAGATGGAGAGATCGTGCGCGCCGAGGCGGCGCCGGGAGACGCGGGTCAGAATCAGCCGCGCGATCGCGTCGCGAAACGTGCGGTGTCCCTTCCAGACCGCATCGAACGGGCCGGGATCGGGCGCGTACGACAAGCAGATCGACGGTTGATCCGCCAGCCACCGAGCTTCGGGCGCGTCCGCCGGGAAATGGATGGCCATGACGAGCGGCTTGTAGCCGAGAAAAATGAGGTGGTCGTCGAGGTGGTCGTCGAGGTGGGCGGGGTGCTCGGCGTCGCGGCCACCGAGAACGACCCGAGAGCGCCGCTCGAGATCTTCGCGCCCGATGCAGATGTATTCCTCGGCGATCGTCGTCCCGAACAGCACCCGCTTGACGACCGACCTCAGCAACTGTCTTCCAGGAACGGCACCCCGGCAACTATAGGGCAAGGTCGAAAACTTGCGGTACCCGCGGGTCTGGGGCGTCATTGAGGCATGAAGAGTCACAAAGGGACGTTGTGGCTCGCGGTCGCCGCCGCCATGCTGGTGCCCTCGCGGGCGCGGGCGCGCGCTCAGACCGGCGCCAGCGCTCCCGGCGATCGCCCGCCGCAGCGCCAGGGCCGGCGTCAGGCCGCCCGCCCGCCGCAGACGCTGGCCAAGGTGGTGTCGCCCTGCGGACGACACGTCGTCGAGGTGGTCGGCGGGGCGGTGTTGATCGACGGGCGCCGCGTGCGGCCGTCGGAAGACAGCGTCTTCGTGGTCGCGCCGCCCACCTGGCGGCGGGACGGAAGCGCGCTGGCCTGGATCGAACGCAGCCGGGGCGAGTCGCGCCTGGTCGTCGTCCCCGATCTCGACGCCGGACGGGAGACGCTTCCCTGGACGCTCCCCGTGGTGTCGACCGACGATCGCGTCTTCTGGGCGGGTCCCCAGCGCGTGGTCGTCGGTCCGGCCGTGCTCGCGCCGCGGGCCATCGCCACCTGGACGGACTGAGCGCGTCGCGAAACGCCGGCGCAGACCGCCGCGATCAAGCGTCGGCGTGGAGGGACGGACGGCGATCGCGCCAGGGTCGGGCGGCCTCGAGCTGGGCGGCGATCCGGAACAGCGTCGCCTCGTCGCCGAAGCGCGCGGTGAGCTGGCTGCCGATCGGCAGACCCGCCGCGTTCCAGTGGAGCGGCACGCTCATCGACGGCTGGCCGGTCACGTTGGCCAGCGCCGAGAACGGAATGAACGAGAAAACGCGACGCACCGACGCCTCCACCAGGCCGGGGATGCGCAGCAGCACCCCGAGGTGCAGCCGGGTGAGGATCTCCTGGCCGAAGGCTTCCAGACCGTGCGGCTGCAGCGCGCCGATCGCGGGGGGCGGCGCGCCGAGCGTCGGCGACAGCAGGAGATCGTAGCGTTCGAAGAAGCTGGCGGTGCGGCGCGCGACGGCGTCCAGGCGTTCGCGCGCGCGCGCCGCCTCGACTGCGGTCCGCTGTCGCCCGAGGATCGCGGTGATGGCGGTGCTGGTCTCGAGCTCGCCGCGCCGCGGGCGGTGACCGACCCAGACCTCCGCGCGGGCCAGCAGCGCCGCCATTTCGACGCAGACCAGGGTGAAAAAATCGTGCGCGAACGCCTCGGCGTCGACCTGGAGGTCGGCTTCCTCGACGTGGTGACCGAGCTCGGCGAGCAGGCGGGCGGCTTCGTCCGCCGCCGCCAGGCAGTCGGCGTGGGGGACGGCCAGCGCCGCTTGCGGACGTTTGGTCAGAGCAATCCGCAAGCGACCGGGTGGCGCGTCGACCTCGGCCAGAAAGGCGCGCGCGGGCGGGGGGGCCCAGGTGGGCGAGCTGGCTTCGGGACCGGCGATGGCGTCGAGCGCCGCGGCGCTGTCGCGCACGCTGCGCGACAGGACGTGTGCGACGGTGAACCCGTTCCAGATCTCCGACCGATCCGGCCCGGCCGGTGTCCGTCCGCGCGTCGGCTTGAGACCGAACAGCCCGCAGCAGGAGGCCGGGATGCGGATCGATCCGCCCCCGTCGTTGGCGTGGGCGAGGGGGACGATGCCGGCCGCGACGGCGGCCGCCGAGCCGCCGCTCGATCCGCCGCACGACAGCGCCGGGTTCCAGGGATTTCGGGCGGGACCAAAGAGCTTGGGCTCGGTCACCGGCAGCAAGCCCATTTCGGGCAGGTTGGTCTTGCCGAAGATGACGAGACCCGCGCGCCGGAAGCGGGTCACGATCGTCGCGTCGCGCGCCGGTCGATAGTCGGCGAGGTAGCGGCTGCCGCCCGTCGCTGGGACGCCGGCCATCTCGGCGTAGAGATCCTTGAGCAGGAAGGGAACGCCGGCGAAGGGTCTCGCGTCGCGGCCCCCGGCGTCGCCGCCGGACAGCGCCGCGGCCTCGCGTCGCGCCTCGTCGTGGAGCGACCCGACGATGGCGCCGATGCGTGGGTTCACCCGCTCGGCGCGCGCGATCGCCTCTTCCAGCAGCTCGGTCGCCGAGACGTGGCGCCGCTGCACCAGCTCGGCCAGGCCGAGCCCGTCGAGGGCGCCGTATTCAGCGATCGCCACGGTTGGTGATTAGCGCGATCGCGGTGGTCACCGCAACGACGGCGGTTCCGCAGCGAACCAGCGCGTCCAGCCAGTAGCGCGGCGCCCAGATCACCCATAGGTCGAACAGGTGCGTGGCGGCCGCGCCCGCCACGAACAGCCCGAGCGCGATCTGGGCGCGTCGGCCGACCCCGACGCGCTTGACCACCATCCGCGCCAGTGCGACCGCCATCGCCAGACAGGAGACGGCGATAATCGCGTTCGACCCGAGCTCGAGCGTCAGCAGGCGCGGCGTCCACAGGTACTCGTGCCCCCGCGGCAGGAAGATCTCGGTCGAAAAAAGCGTCTGAAAGATGCCCGACACCGGCGGAAGAATGCCGGTGGTCGTTCGTCGAGGCAAACGGCGCGAGCACCTCGCCCAGGAAGTGCAAGCTGGCGTGCACTTCCTGGTGCGCCAGTTAAGTTTTCCGTCGGTGCGCCGTTGATCCCCCACTCGCAAACGTGTGCGCACCAAAGGAAAAAGGAGCTAGCGCAAAGGCCGCAGGGCAGCGGGGGAGGTGTCGTGATGGCGAATGATCTGCGGGCCGCTGGCGTGCGGACCGCGACCTTGACGAGTGTCACCGGCTCGACCGGCGGTGAGGCCTCGGTCGTGGGGACACCTTCACCGTGGCAGGCCGGCACACACTTCAGCAGGTACGAGATCGATTCGCGTCTGGCCGTCGGCGGGATGGCGGAGGTCTGGCGCGCGAAGATCAAGGGCGCCCGCGGGTTCGAGAAGCGGATCGTCATCAAGACGATGCTGACCCATCTGGCGAGCCGGCCGGATCTGGTCCAGATGTTCATCGACGAGGCGACGCTGGCGGCGGCGCTCAGCCACCCCAACATCGCCCACGTCTTCGATTTCGGTCAGCTCGAAGCGCGCTACTTCATCGCGATGGAGTACGTCTCCGGGTTCACCCTGCGCTTCGCAAACAAACGCATGCTGGCCCGGGGCGAGCGCCTGCCGATGGTGGCGACGCTGCACGTGCTGCTCGACCTGTGCGAGGCGCTGCAGAGTGTCCACGAGCTCGGCGATCGCCAGGGGCCGCTGGGGCTCATCCACCGCGATCTGAGCCCCGACAACATCATCGTCTCGACCAGCGGGTCGGCCAAGCTCATCGATTTCGGTGCGGCGCGCGCCACGGCCCGCACGCCACAGCCGACGGTCTTCGTGGGCAAATATCGCTACGCGGCGCCGGAACGGATCCGTCGCACCACCGAGGATCGGCGCAGCGACATCTACTCGGCCGGCGTGGTTCTCTACGAGTGCTTGACCGGCGCGCGCCCCTTCGAGGGGCCGGACGCGGAGATCATCAAGGGGGTTCTGGGCGACCGGATCTGCGATCCGCGCGCACGGGTTCCCGAGCTTCCCGCGCAGGTGGCCGAGGTGGTCCTGAAGGCGATGGCCCGCGATCCGGACGCGCGCTTCGCGACCGCGCGCGACCTGGGGTTGGCGCTGGGCGCTTGCCTGCGGGAGCTCGGCGCCTCCAACAAGGAGCGCGACGTGACGGCCTCGCTAGCGGCGCTCATCGAATCACCGTCGGAGACCCCGGCCCCGGTGCTGTTCCAGCCGGCCTCCGAGGCGGTGCCCGAGCCGATCGGGGTCTCGTCCGAGGCCACCTCGGACGTCGATCTCGCGCTGTGCGAGGTCGAGATCATCGAGGCCTCGGGCCCCATCCACGCGCTCGCCGAGCCGCCCCCGATGCCGGCGATCCCGCCCCGCGCGCAGGCGGGCGTCCCGCCGCCGCCCCCACGCCGGCCGCGGCCCACGGAGCCGTCGTTGCCGCACTGGAGCCCGCCTGGAAATCTGTTCGATCGCGTGTTCGGCGGCGGTCCCACCTCGGCGGCGCCGGGGGTGCTCGGCTGGCGCCGGACGCCCGACGTCCCGCCGCCCGAGAGCCAGCGCGAGCCGCTCGAGCGCGCCGCTGAGCTGTTCGATCGCGGGCTCGAGCTCCGATCCGAGAGCCGCTACGGCGAGGCGCTGGAGGCCTGGGAACGTGCGCTCGCTCTGGCCCCCGAAAATCGGGTCTATCAGGCCAACGTCGCCCGGCTGCGCGATCAGCTCGAGAACCTCCGCCAGGCCGAACGCCAGCTGGCCGACTGGACCGACGAGAACGACGCGCCCGCGGAAGACGGCTAGAAGACGGCTAGAAGAGGGCTAGACCGGGCTAGATCGCCCGACGGAGGGTGGCGCGCCACAGGGTGAGGAACGCGGCCGTGGGGCCCGCGACGGCGATCCAGAGCGCGAGGTGCCCGAGGCCCGCCGTGCGGGGCGCGTTCCAGGCGACCGCCTCGATGGCGGTGACGATCGCGTCGGCGCCGATCGCCGCGATGAGCAGGCGGGCCAGCGTCTCGTTCCAGCGGCGATGCAGCGCGATGAGCCCGATCGCCAGCGCGGCGTCGAACGCCACCCAGCCCCACTTCACGGCGGGGCTCGGGAACCACCGGTTTGCCTCGGCGCTCGCGAGTAGCGCCGTCCAGGGCAGGAGCAACAGCGCGAGCAGACGCACCACCACGGCCGGCCCGCGCAGCAGCGTGCGCAGCCCGAAGCGCAGCAGGCCGCCGCGCGCGAACGCGCCCAGGACGTCCGAGATCGCGCGCAGGGCGCCGACCTCGGCGGGGTACGAGAGGTGAAGCGGCGTCCAGCGGGTCGGTCGCAGCTTGGCCTTGAACGCCCGCAGCCCTTCGAAGTCGTAGAGGCCGCCCGCGACCCGCCGCGCGACGCGCAACGCGCGCGGCACCGCGCCCGCCAGCGGGGCGAGCCCGAGGGTCACGAGGCGTGGCGCCTCCAGGATCGCCGTCCGCATCGCGTGATCGATCAGCAGCTCGAGGGTGCCGTTCGGCGCGTCGGGCGATCGGATCAGGTTCTGCAGCAGCCACCCATGGCGCGCGCAGATCGGCGCGCCCGAGAGCAGCGCGACCAGCCCGCCGTCGCGCTCGGCCACGAAGAGCCGGTGCTCGGGGAGCAGAACCAGCGGCTCGATCTGCACCAGGAAGCCCATCGGGGCGAGCTCGCGCCGGGCCAGCCAGCGCTCGCAGAGCTCGGTCGCCGCGCGACGGGTGGGGCTGTCGGGCGCCGCCAGCTCGTCGCTCGGCACCGCGCGGACGCGCACCCCTTTGGCGCGTGCCCGCCGGAGCTGCTCGCGCAGGCTGCGGCTCCCCCGCACGCTATCGGGCCAGGCGGCGGGATCCCAGACCGCCTCCTCACCGATCAGCAACGAAGGGAACGGCGCCTTCGACACGAACCGCTCCTCGGTCGAGAAGAAACAGGCCCGTCGCCCGGCGCCCCGCGCCGCGGCGACGAACGCCTCGCCCACCGCCGCCAGGCGCTCTTCGGCGCAAAGCGGCGCGCCCGCGGCGATCCAGGCGCCTTTGGTCTCGACGTAGGCGACGGCGGCGTCGGCGCCCTCGAAGAAGTATCGGAAGCCCGGCTCGAGGACCTGGAACGAGGTGGAGTTCCAGCCGTACGCCCGCACCAGCGCGCCGATCCGCGCGCGTTCCTCGGGAACCGTCAGCGGGCCGCGGATCCCACTGGGCATGCGACGCCGGTGCCGCCGATACCGCAATAGCCGTTGGGATTCTTGGCCAGGTACTGCTGGTGATAGTCCTCGGCGTAATAAAAGGGCGGGGCGGGCGCGATCTCGGTCGTGATGGGGCCGTGACCGGCCGCGCCGATGGCCCGCGCGTACGCGTCGCGCGAGGCCTCGGCCGCCAGGCGCTGGGCCTCGCCGTGCGCGTAGATCGCCGATCGATACTGCGTTCCGCTGTCGTTCCCTTGCCGCATCCCCTGCGTCGGGTCGTGCCCCTCCCAGAAGAGCTTCAGCAGCTGGTCATAGGAGGTGATCTGGGGATCGAAGGCCACCTGCACGACCTCGGTGTGCCCGGTCCGTCCCGAACAGACCTCCTCGTAGGTCGGGTTCGGCGTGGCGCCGCCCGCGTAGCCGACCGCCGTGCTGATGACGCCGGGGTGCTTCCAGAACAGACGCTCGGCGCCCCAGAAACAGCCCATCCCGAAGGTCGCGAGCTCGATCCCGTCGGGAAAGGGTGGCGCCAGCGGCGCGCCGCTCACGGCGTGGCGATTCGAGACCGGCATCTGAGTCGCGCGGCCAGGGAGCGCCTCGCCGGGCGCCGGCAGCTTGTTCTTCGCGGAGCTTCCCCACATGTCCGTGAGCATGCCGCGGGCGCGGCATCGGCGCCAGACCATTGGCCCGCACCGGGGGTGGTGGTGCATCCTTGAGGGAAGGCCCGATCCACCGGAAACCAGGAGAGCCCAATTTCATGGCAGCCCCCCTGCCACGTCTGCGCGCCGATCTCGACCTGATGCCCTCGCCCCTGCCGGAACAGCCGGGGCTGGTGCTGCGCGATCCCTTTCGCTACTCGGACGTGACACTGGTGGTGCCGCCGCTGCTCGCGCGGTGCCTGGGCTGTTTCGATGGCCTGCAGGACGAAGGCGATCTGCGCGCGATGCTGGCCCGCCTGGCCGGCCAGATCGCGGTGGCTGAGGCGGCCAGTCGACTGGTGGAGGCGCTGCACGAGGCGGGCTTTCTGGAGGATCAGCGTTTTGCCGATCTCCGCGGGGCGCGCGAGCGCGAATTCGCCGCGCTCCCCGAGAGGGCGTCCGCCCACGCGGGCGGCGCCTACCCGGCGGAGCGGGCGCCGCTCGCCGAAACGCTGCGCGGCTATTTCGACGGAACGGCCCCGCGTCCGCCCTCGGGCGGGTCCGTCGACCCGCGCGTCCGCGCCATCGTGGCCCCCCACGTCAGCCCCGAGGGGGGCCGCGCCAGCTATGCCCACGCCTATCGCGCCCTCTCGTCCGATATCGCCCTCTCGACCGATGGCGCCGTCGATCGAACCTTCGTGGTTCTCGGCACGTCGCACTACGGGCCGATCGATCGGTACGGGCTCACCCGCAAGCCGTTCGTGACCCCCTTCGGCCTCGCGCGCACGGCGACTGAGCTGGTCGACGGGCTGGCGCGCGCGGCGCCGGGCGCGGTCACCGTGGAAGACTACTGCCACGCGGTCGAGCACTCGATCGAGTTCCAGGTGGTCTTCCTGCAGCACCTGTTTGGACCCGCCGTGCGGATTCTCCCCGTCCTGTGCGGCGCGTTCGCGGAAGGTCCGCTCGCGGGCCGTCCACCCGAAGGCAGCGACCAGGTCGCCCGCTTCATCGGCGCGCTCGGCGAGCTGGCGGCGCGCGAGGGACGTCGGCTCACCTTCGTGCTGGGCGTAGACTTTGCACACCTGGGCCGGCGCTATGGGGATCCCTTGCCCGCGCGCGCGCACGAGGGGCCGCTGGCGGCCGTCGCGGTGCGCGATCGGGCGCGCCTCGACCGGGTCGCGGCCGGAGATGCCGGCGGTTTTTGGGACCTGGTCTCTGGTCGGGGCAGCCCGGGCAACGACGATCTCAAATGGTGCGGCTCGTCGCCTCTCTACACGTTCTTGCGGGCGCTTCCCGACGTACGCGGCCGGCTCCTTTCGTACGATCACTGGAACATCGACGACGCGAGCGTGGTCAGCTTCGGCGCGCTGGTGTTCCCAGAGGCCGCGGCGGCGTTTCCAGAAAATGAAAGAGCTTGACCGGCGGGCTCGGCCGCAGTTTGATCAGCGGGGGCGGGGATTGGGTGGCCTGGATCTTCCCTATGCCTAAAGAACGTCTCGTTCCGCATCGCGCCCTCCTGGCGACCCTGCTCACGGCATTGGCCGGCGCCGCGCCGCTCGGCTGTGCGCCGCCGGCCAGGCCCGGCATGACCACGGGATCGGGCGGCGACTCAGGGGCCTCGGGCGGACAGGGAATGGCCGCGGGAGCGACGGGCAGCGGCGCGTCCGGCGGATCTGGCACGGGCGGCCGTGCCGGCAGCGGAGCTGGCACCGCCGGCACCGGCAACAGCGGCGGCGCAGGCAATGTCACCGGCATCGGCGGCGGGACCGGAAACAGCGCCGGGACCGGAAACAGCGCCGGGACGGGCAGCGCGGGGAGCGGCAACAGCGGCGGCACGGGGAACAGCGGCGGCGCGGCGGGCAGCGGTCTGTCGCGTGGCCCGACGCCGCCGATGAACGGCGCCAACTTCCCCTTCCCACAGAACCGCCAGCTCTCCGGCTGCGTCTACCCGACCGGCTACGACAACAACGACGTGCTGGCCGCCTACACCCAGTGGAAGACCGACCTCGTCACCGCGAACGGCGCCGGCACCTTCCAGCGGGTCCAGCGCACCTCCAGCGACGGCGTGAGCGCGTCCACGCCGCTCAACTCGACGGTGTCGGAAGGGATAGGCTACGGCATGCTGATCGCCGTCTACATGGGCGATCCCGCCTCCCACACGCTGTTCGACAACCTGTGGAAATACGATCAGCTCCATCTCGACGGCAACAACCTGATGAACTGGTCGATCGACTCGAGCGGTAAAGTCAGCGCGTCGAGCACCATGACGCTGGGGGCCGGCGGCGCCACCGACGCCGACGAGGACATGGCGTTCGCGCTCGTGATGGCCGACAAGCAGTGGGGCAGCGGCGGCGCGCTCAACTACGCGAGCCTGGCCACCGCGCAGATCGGGGCAATCTGGAACCACGAGGTCTACAACAGCAACCTGGCCGGACCCGGGGACAGCTGGGGACCGACCAATCTCTTTCAGGACATCAACATTTCCTATTTCGCGCCGGCCTACTACCGCGTGTTCAAGGCGCTCGACGGCGGTCATGCCTGGGAGGCGGTCACGCAGACTGTCTTCGATACGATCGATCTCGCCTTGACCGGCAACGGCAACGGGACCAACGGTCTCGTGCCGGCCTGGTGCAGCACGACCAGCACCAGCTGCGTCTCGTCGCAGGCGGGCCCCTTCAACTACCAGTACGATTCGTGCCGCACGCCGTTCCGGCTCGGGATCGATTGGTGCTGGAACGCCTCCAAAGACAGCGCCATCACCGCGCTCCTCAAGCCGTCGCGCGCGCAGTCCTACGTCTCGAAGACCAGCACCTTCTTCGGCGGCGTCGGCGCGGCAAATATCGTCGACGGCTACAACCTCGACGGGACCCAGGCCTCCGGGGTGCACACGACGGCCCAGGGACAGTCGGCGGCGTTCATCGGCCCGGCCGGCGTCGGCGCCATGAGCAGCGCTTCGAACCAGGCGTTCCTCGACGCCGCCTATGCCCGCGTGAAGACCCGCCAGCTCACCATCGGCGGCGCCTACTACGACGAGTCCTGGACGGTCCTGTCGCTCCTCATGATGACCGGCAACTTCCTCGACTACACCGCGATCACACCCGCGCAGTGACCGCGTGGGCGGTCAAGCGCGGTATTCCCGCGACAGCGAACGCGGGACACCGGCGCCGCGGTCAGAACGCGGGCAGCAGCGCGCTGAACCAGTTGTTCGCGATCTTCATCGCGCCCGAGGCGTTCGCGTGGACGCCATCGGTGGTGTCGTTGGTGATGTCGAACCCGGTGAACTGATCGATGACGTAGATCAGCGATTGCTGGGTGGAGTTCTGGTCCTTCCAGCCGGGGATCGCGGCGTTGAGGGCCGTGATGCGCGGACCGCAAACGTCGGCGGTGCAATAGGTCGGCCCTTCGGGCGTGATCTGGGCGACCATCATGATCACGTTCGGGCTGACGGTACGAAGCTTCGCGAGGATGGCCGAGAACGCCTGCAGGATGGTCGTGGGCGCGATGTTGTTGGCGACGTCGTTGGTGCCGAAGTGCATGAGCACGATGTCGGCTGGGTTGTTGTTGAACCAGGTCGCGAGATCGCCCGCGTCCGACGTGAAGGGATCGGTCGGATCGGCGCCCCCCGGCCGCGTGCCGGTGCCGGCCGGCTTCAGAATGTCGGCGGTGATGTAGCCTCCGTGGCCCTCGTTGTCCTGGTCGTAGGCGGTGAAGCTGCAGCCCGGATCGCCGTGGCGCGTGCCGACCATGTCGAAGTTGGTGTGGCCCGCGGTGTTGAGCAGCTGCCACAGGTCCGACCTGTAACAGATGTCGGCCGTCGTCGAGTCGCCGAGCGGCATGATCCGTATCGCGCCGTTGGTGCCGGTGCCGGTGACGGGACCGAGGCCCGCGTTGCCCGCGGCGCCGTCGGCCGTCGCGCCCGATCCGCCGCCCGAGCCGGCCGCCGCGGAGCTGCCGCCCGCGCCGCCGCCGCCGGTGCCGGACGAGCTCGAGCTGCACCCGAGCGGAATCGCGGATGCGACGATCAGGGCCGCGCGCCACGGGAAGCCCGACGACATCAACGACCGCTTCGGCTCATGCATGGGCCGGAAGATAGCGCCGAAGACCGACCGCACCTAGAAGAAATAGATTTGCCACTGAAGGTTGAACTGATTCGTCGCGTGGACCGCGGGCGACGGCGGCGGCGTCGGATCCTGCGTGATGCGCGTGTAGAACGCCTTGATGTTGGAGTTGTGGCCGTACGGCCAGAATGCGAGGCCTCCGCTGTAACGGTTTTGCGTCGGCAAGCTCGGGCCGTGCAGGTGCTCGAACCGGCCGATGGGGCTCAGCCGCGCGCAGAAGAACGTGTACCCGGCCTCCGCCATCACCGCCGTCTGGTCCTCGAGCACGACGCCGACCTGGCCCATGATCGGCACCTGCGGGATGAAGCTGTGCCCGTTCCAGTGCGCGACGTCTAGCTGCGCGGTCGCGACGCCAGGACCCACCGGCAGATCCAGGAACGCGTCGGCGTCCCAGTACTGGTAGCCGTCGTCGAGCCCGTTCTGGAAATCGTACGACCCGCCCACGGACAGGATGCGTTTCTCTCCCAGGTACGTGCCCGCGTAGAAGAACCCGGTCTCGGGATCGAGAAGGTTGATCTGGATGCGGCCGGTTACGCGAAAGAAGTTCTGCGACCCCGTAGCCGTGGTCGTCTTCGCGCCGCGCAAGCCCTGGAACAGGGCGGCGCGGTATTCGAGGTGGCCGCCGACCAGTAGTCCGCGCAACTGGACGCCCACGTCGCGCGCCGCCGGGTCGTCGACGAGCGGCGGCGTCTGGAACGCCTCGTCGTGCTGGAACGTGAACTTGAAGTAGTCCCAGCCGAACAGCGTGCCCGCGCCCTGCACGGCGTTGTGCGCCATCGGCGGCAGCATGTAGCCCGCGTCGAGCATGATCGTGTCGCCGTACCGCGTCTTGCCGAAGAGGCGCCACGTCGCGAACGCGTCCTGGATGTTGAACTGCGGCACGTACTTCACCGACGGCGTCCCCGACGCGGCCTGCCCGAGGAACAGATTCGGGTAGTCCGTGTCGAAGAAATAATCGACGACGCCGAACAACGTGCCGCCGACAATGACGCGGGTGCGGCGAAGGTAGAGGTTCTGCCCCTGGCCGGTGTAGGTCGTCTCGCCCAGGCTCTGATACTGCGGCTGCAAGAGCAGGCCGAACCTGACGCTGACGTCCGCGTTTTGGATGGCCAGGGGCGCGACGTCGCGCGCGAGCGATCGCGGCTTCGGCGACGGGCCCGGCGGCTCGGGCGTGGGGCTCGGTGGGGACGAAGGCACGCCCGCGGGCGTCGCGGCTTCGCCCGTGGGCGCGATCGCGGGTGGCGGTGGAGCGGGCGCGGATGGAGCGGGCGCGGATGGCGCCGATGCGGACGGCGGCGACGCCGCGGGCGCGGCTGACGGCGCCGCCGTGGGCGGGGCCGACGGCGATGCGGACGGCGGCGGCTCGGGCGCGGCTTCGGCGACGGGCGCGGTCTCGGCCGCCGCGAGCATGGCGAGCGCCGAAATAACGAGCACGGACCTTGCTGCCGTCAGACTCATGCTGTCCTCCTCAGTTCAGTCGGGGAAGCGCGTAGACGGGCCTTTTACCGTCAACCGCCCGTGGCGTGAAGGCGAACCGTCGGACCGAAGGGCCCGTCTCAGTTCCGCGCGACGGCGCCCGGTTGAATCGTGCGCAGGGCGGCGATGCGGGGGCGGATGGCGTCCAGGAAGGCGGCGTGGTCGGGGACCGGCGCGTCGCGGCTGACCTGAAGCTTGCTCGGATCGACGAAGGCGCCGTTCTTGGTCACGCTGAAGTGCAGGTGCGGCCCGGTGGCGAGGCCGGTCATGCCGACGAAGCCGATGACCTCCTTCTGCTTCACCTGCTGTCCGACGTGCAGCCCGCGCGCGTAGCGCGAGAGGTGGTAGTAGCGGGTCGACAGGCCGTTCGCGTGCGCGAGGACGATCGTGTTGCCGGAGCCGCGCTTGAGGCCGACCTCGGTCACCCGGCCCGTCGCCGACGCCCAGACCGGCGTGCCAGTGGGCGCCGCGTAGTCGATCCCCAGGTGCGCCTTCTCGACGTGCAGGATCGGGTGGAAGCGCTTGCGGTCGAACTTCGAGCTGATGCGCACGAACCGCAGCGGCGTCTTGAGCATGGTCTTCGAGTTCGCCAGGCCGTGCTCGTCGTAGTACTTGCCCGGTTTGTCGCGCGGGGCGCCCTTGCCGTTCCAGAAGAAGGCCCGGAAGGTGCCCGTCTTGCCGCCGTACTCGGCCGCCAGCACCCGCCCGTACTTGAAGAACTGACCCCCCAGGTACTGCTTTTCGACCACCACCTTCCAGTGATCGCCGGGGTGGGTGTCGGTGTAGAAGTTGACGTCCCAGGCGAACAGCTCGACCAGCAGGCTCACGAGCGCGGTCGACTCTCCCGCCTTCTGCACCGATTCGTAGAGCGACGATTCGACCACGCCGCCCGCGTCGGCGGTCTTGAGCTCGACCGCGGCCTCCAGCTTGCGCGCCTTCCAGGTGCCTGCGTCCTCGTCCTTCTCGACGAGATAGCGCAGGATCGCCGAGGGCTGGTACTCGAACGAGGCGGGGGTTCCGTCGTCGCCGAGCCGCACGATGTACTTCTGTCCGCCCCGGATGCTGCGGGGATCGACCAGCTTGGCCAGCACCGCCACCACCTGAGGGCCCGCCGGACCGAACCCCTCGCGCGCCAGCACCTGGCCCAGCGTGTCGGCGTTGCCGAGCTTCTTTTCGACCAGGTCCTCGTGCGCCTCGCCGTCGTCCTCGGGCGGGGGCGCGAACGGCACCTGGAACGCGGCGTGCGGCGTCGTCCCGTGCGCCGACGTCGGCATCGGTTCGGGCGGGGGCGCGAACGGCACCCGGATCATCGGCGTGCCGTTCTTCGCGCTCGCCAAGATCACCGGCGGGCCGGTCAGCGCGATCGGCGCGCTCGCCGATCCATTGAGCGCCAACCGCGTCGGCGCGGGCAGATCGAGGGACGACTCGGCGGCATGGGCAACGGCGCCAGGGTGTGAGGGCGAGGGCGAGACCTTCGAGGGCCCCGCTTTCAGCTTCCGCACATCCGCGGCCAACACCTCGCGCCGCGAGACCTCCATGGTCTTGGCGGTCGACTGCATGTTGAGGACGTCGCGGGGCGCCGTCTTGCGGTTGAAGAAGAAGACGTAGACGTTGACGCCCACCAGGCCGACGAGCAGCACCCCCAGTCGGAGAGAGCTCTTCATCTCGCCGGAGCGCCGTTTACGTCGTCTTCGTGCCAATCGCGACCTTGCGGGGATAGGGGAATGTGGGACGAAAAGGGGGGCCTGCGCAGCGGCCAGTCTCTCCACGTAGCATGCGGGCCGATCGAGATCAATTTAGGAGGTCAACCCGCGGGCTGCCGCGCGTTGCGAAGCATCTCTTCGGCGTGCGCCGCCGCCTGAGCCGAGGGGGCGGCGCCGGCCAGCATGCGCGCGATCTCGCCCGGGCGATCGGCGTCGGCGAGGCGGACGATCTCGACCCGGGTCTTGCCGCGGGCGGTCGTCTTGGTTACCCGGACGTGCGCGTCGGCGAAGGCCGCCACCTGGGGCAGGTGGGTGATGACGATGACCTGACGGTCGGCCGCCAGGCGCTTGAGCTTCCGCCCGATCACCTCGGCGGTGCCGCCGCCGAGGCCGGCGTCGACCTCGTCGAACACGTAGGTGAGCACCCGATCGGTGCGCGCCAGGGTCTGCTTGACCGCCAGCATCACCCGCGACAGCTCGCCGCCCGAGGCGATCTTCGCGAGCGGCCGGGGCTCCTCACCCGGATTGGGCGCAAACAGGAAGCGCACCCGATCGGCGCCGGCGGGGCCGAGCTCGCGGGTCTCGAGGGCCACGGGCAGACGGGC
>CALAOV010000165.1 GCA_937889515.1 uncultured Myxococcales bacterium
CCGATGTCGCCCAGCTCGGCCGCCAGCGCCACCTGCCGCGCAGCCAGGTCGGCGACGGTGCCGCCGTGCTTGCGGCAGAGCCGCTGCAGCAGGAACAGGCGCTCCTCGATCTCGAGCAACCGCGCCGGATCCGACCGGATACCCCGGGCGTAGCGACCGAGCTCGCGCGCGGCATCCTCGATCGCCGCCTGGGCGTCGCCGAGCCGCTCGACCAGCGGCGCCAGCGACGGATCGAGCGCCGCCAGCGGCGTCAGATCGCGAACCACAGCGGCCACGCGTCCGGTGACGGCGCCGTCGCCCGCGTAGAGCGTCTCCTCGCCGCGGGCGGTGGCCGCGAAGAAGCGCTCGGCCCCTTTGAGCCGCTCCCGCTCCGCGGCGAGCGCGTCGTCCTCGCCCGGCGCGGGTCGGGCCGCCTCCAGCTCGGTGAGCTGAAAACGCAGCAGATCCTCCCGCTCACCGAGCCCGCGCGCATCCGCCGAAAACTTGGCCAGCGCCGCCGCGGCCTCCGATCGGGCCGCGTAGGCCTTCGCCATCTCGGCCCGCAGCGCCTCGTTCTCCGCGAAGGCGTCCAGGATCGCGAGCTGACTCTCCGGATCGGTCAGCGATTGCTGGTCGTGTTGCGACGCGATGTCGATCAGGCCCGCGATCGTCGTGGCCAGGTCGGTGGCGGTGGCGAGGCCTCCGCCCAGGTGCGCCCGCCCCCGGCCCCCGCGCGCGATCACGCGCCGGACCACCAGGCCCTCGTCGACCTCGCGGCCGTCGGCGGCCAGCCGCGCCCGCACCTCGGACTGCGGGGGCAGCTCGAGGATCGCTTCGACCCGCGCCTCGTCGCGGCCGCTCCGGATCAGGTCGGCGCCCGCGCGCCCCCCGCGCAGGAGGCCCAGCGCTTCGACCAGGATGCTCTTGCCGGCGCCCGTCTCGCCGGTCACGGCCGTCAGCCCGGGCCCTAAGGCGAGCTCGAGCTCATCGATGAGCGCAAAACCGGAGATGCGAAGGAGGGTCAGCATGGCAGCGCCCTATTATCGTCGGGACGGTCGGCAGTGTTGCAGGCTTTACGCGCGGCCGCGTCTATTCGCCGGTCACCCGTCGAGAGCCCCAGGAGAGCTTCTCGCGCAGGATCCCGAAAAAACCACGGGGCGCCTGAAAGAGGCGGAGCGGCCGGTCGGCGCGGCGCACGTCGATCCAGGCGTCGCTGGCCAGCTCCTGGCTCCACTGCCCGTCGATGGTCAGGGTGACCGGGCCGCCGGAGGCGTTGCGGATGGCGAGGTGCGAATCCGGCGGGAAGACCAGGGGGCGGTTGGTGAGCGTGTGGGGGCAGATCGGCGTCAGCACCATGGCCTGCACGTCGGGCGTCAGGATCGGGCCCCCGGCCGCGAGCGTGTAGGCCGTCGATCCGGTGGGCGTCGCGATGATGAGGCCGTCGGCCTTGTAGGTGGCGATCTCGGCGCCGTCGAGACGCGCTTCCAGATCGAGCAACCGCGCGATCGAGCCCTGTCGGAGGACGGCATCGTTGACGGCCGATCGGGCCGGCTCCGGCACGCCACCGCTCTGCGGGCGAATGGCGACGGCCAGACGGATGCGCTCTTCGATCGCCAGCTTCCCTTGGCAGGCATCGTCGATCGCGGCGGTGGCGTCGGCGCGCGAATACGGCGTGATGAACCCCAGACTGCCCAGGTTGACCCCGAAGATCGGGACGCCGTGATCCGCGGCGAACGAGGCGCCATAGAGGAAGGTGCCGTCTCCACCCAGGACCACCAGGACGTCCATCGACGTCGCGAAGTCTTCGGGCGACGCGACCGTGGCACCCGGGATGGCGGCGGCGTCTTCGGCCAGCGCCACCAGGGCGGCGCCACGCCCGGTCAGCACCCGGGCCAGGCTCTGCGCCAGATCCTGCGCTTCGGGCTTGCCGCGCTTGAGCAGAAAGCCGAAACGCATGGCGTCGCAGCTACTGCGGCGAGATCTCGTAGAAGATCGTGATCGACAGACAGTGGAACTCACTGTCCGAGCTCTGGGTGACGATCTTGTCGAGGATCTTCGCGCGCGGATTGTCCCGGATCCAGCGGGTCAAGACTTCCCCGAGCTCTTCACGGTCTTTGGCCTTCGTCGCAGTGAAGACCTTGGCCCCCATGACCATTCTGTCAGCTCCTTTTTGACCGGAGAGCCCGGAAATCCTTACCGGAAACCCCGCGGGAATATTGCGAAACTTCTGCGTTACATAACCCGTCTCGCGGCTGGGTGCAAAGACTCGTTTCAGGGCGGGTGCGCCCGAGAGCGACTGGGCCGGGTGCGGGCGGGTGTGCCTTGACGACGCCCGTTCGAGTGTGTCAAATCCCCACTCCTCAAAGGAGCCCACGCTTGGAGACACTGCTCGGCCGTCCGCTTGAAGTTGAAGTTCGGGATTCCGTCGACAAGGCATTGAAGATCCTGAAGCAAAAAATGTCCAAGGAAGGGATCCTGCAAGAGATCAAGCGCCGACGATATTACGAGAAGCCGTCCGTGAAGAAAAAACGGAAGATGCGCGAGGCGCGCAAGCGGCGCCGTCGCGAGGCGAAGCGGCGAGTTCCGCGGTAGCGCTTCGCGCTACCTCTTCGCGGGAGGGGCCTTCCACGGGCACACCCCACGCGACGAGAGCCGGGGGCGGATCTTTTTCGGCAGGCAAGTCTCCGGTCGGCAGAGCCGACCTCCGATCCGGAGATCTGTGACCCGCCGCGACGACGTCGAACTCGATCGTCGAGCGGGGGCGCGGCCATGGGCTAAGCTGGCGCCGCTTTCATGGGCTAAGCTGGCGCGGCTTTGACCACGAACGTCTGGACTGAGATTGTGATCGAGCTGCCCGTCGGGGGGGCGGAGGTGATGGCGGAGGCGGTGGGGGAATTGACCGAGGGGGTGGAGATTCGGGATGCGCAGACGATCATTCGCGCGGGCGCGGGGCGAGCGGTGATCGTGGCGCAGTGCCGGCCGGAGGTGGAGGCCGAGGTGCTGGCCGAGGTGGAGGCCGTCGCGGGGCGGTTGAAGGCGGCCGGCGTCGAGGCGGAGCCTCTGTCGGTGCGGCGCCGCGAGGCGCACGAGGACGAGTGGCGCGACGTCTGGAAGCAGTATTTTCGGGCCACGCGGGTGGGGCGGACGTTCTTGGTTCGGCCCAGCTGGGATCTCAAGCCGGCGTCCGAGGGGGATCGGATCATCGACATCGATCCCGGGCGGGCGTTCGGCACCGGCGGTCACGCGTCGACGCGCCTGGTGATCGGGCTCTGCGAGGAGATCGCGGATCGGCGGGTCGCGCGCTTTTTGGACCTGGGCTGCGGCTCGGGGATCCTGTCGATGGTGGCTGCGCAGCTCTGGCCGTCGGCGCGCGGGCTGGCGGTCGACATCGATCCGGAGGCGGTGGCGACCACCTTGGAGAACCTGGAGCGAAATCAGATCGCGACCGTCGACACGCGGGTAGGGGTCTTGAGCGACGTGGCCGAAGTGAGCGATCTGGTGCTGGCCAATATCGAAGCCGGGGTTCTGGCTCCGCTGGCCGTCGATTTTCCGGCGCGCGTCGTTCCGGGCGGGACGGTGGTCCTGTCGGGCCTCCTGGCGGAGCAGGCGGAGGCGGTCACCGCCGCCTTCGTCGGCGCCGGGTTTGCACTCGAATTGCGGCGCGACGAAGACGAGTGGGCGGCGTTGAGCCTGCGTCGGTGATGGCGGGCCCGCGCCTCTACGTGCCGGGCGAGCGGCTCGCCGGAACCCGACTGACGATCACCGGGCCCGATCATCGGCACCTCGGGCGCGTGTTGCGCGCCCGTCCGGGCGATCCCGTCACGTTGTTCGACGGCGCGGGCGGCGAGGTGGAGGCGCGCGTCGCGCGGGTGGGGCGCACCGAGACCGAGCTCGAGCTCGGGGCCCGCCGCGCGTCGGTCGCTCCGGGCGCGCCCATCACGCTGCTGACCGCGATCCCGCGCGGCGCCCTGATGGATTTCTTGGTCCAGAAAACGGCGGAGCTGGGTGTCTCGCGGCTAATCCCGATCGTCACCGCCCGATCGGTGGCCCGACCGGACGCCGAGGCGGGGCGCCGCACGCGCTGGGAGAAGATCGCGCGCGAGGCCGCCCGGCAGTGCGGGCGCGCCGACGTGCCGGTGGTCGAGGCGCCGGTCCCGCTGGCGGTCGCGTTGGCCGCGCCCGAGCTGCCGGCGCGGCGGTTGGCGCTCTTCGAGGGGGAGCGTCTGCGATCGCTTCGGTCGGAGCTATCGGGGACGGCCCCGGTGGCGACCGCGTTGCTGGTGGGGCCGGAAGGGGGATTTGCGTCGGCCGAGATCGAGGCGGCTCGGGGGGTGGGGTTCGTTCCGGTGGGCCTTGGCAAGCTGATCCTGCGGGTCGAGACGGCCGCCATCGTCGCGGTCGCGCTGGTCGCGGAGACCTCCGGCGCGCTCGGCTAGGCGTTAAACTTGCTGATGGCGCATCGGGTCCGCAAAATGGGCTGGTGACCGCCATCGCCGCCGACATGTCCGCCTCTTCGACCTCACCGCCGTCTCAACCGCGAGAAGAGCGGGTGCTTCGCGTCCGCGTCACCGGATTCCCGCGCCGTGCGATCGCCGCGTTCTGCGACCTCGCGCTGCTCTTCGCGCTCACCGCGACCGTCACCACGACGTTGGCGATGGTCCTGCATGTTCCGATCCCGGGGCTGCGCGAGGTCGGCCCCGATCTTCTGGTGGCCGGGATCCTCGATCGCAATCCGATGGCGGTCGGCGCCGTCGGGCTGTTTCTGGGAATGGCGGGACTCTATCAGCTCTATTTCGCGGGCATGGCGGGCCAGACGCTGGGGATGCGGTTGGTCGGGATTCGCCTCATTTGCCGGCGCGGGCGACCTCCGGGACCGGCGCGCGGGCTGGTGCGCCTGCTGGCGCTTGCTCTGAGCGTCGGGCCGGCGGGTCTGGGCTGGCTCTGGGCGCTGTTCGATCGCGAGCACCGCGCGCTGCACGACCATCTGGCCGGTACCTACGTCATCGTCGACGAGGACTGACCGCCGGGCGTCGCGCCGCCCGGGGCCCTCGCCCGGCCAGCGGCGCGAGCAAAGCCAGCAGCACGGCGCAAAGCTGCCACCAGGCGACGGGGGCAGCGGCCGTCGCCCGGCACGAGCAACCGCCTCCTTTGGCCGACTGACCCGTGCCACCTCCCGCGTCGCCGGGGGTGGCCGAGCCGCCGCTGCCGGCACCTGTCGACCCACCTCTGCCGCCCGTGCCGCTCATGCCCCCCGTGCCGGTGGCCGAGCCGCCGGCGCCAGCCGAGCCCGTCGCGGGCGGTGTGCCGCCGGGTCCGATGCCCGGACCGGTGGTGGTGGATTCGAAGGCGCCGATGTCCTTGGCCGACGCCCGGGCGCGGTACATCCGGGTGGCGGTTTCGTCTCGGTAGTACTCTTCGACCGGTGCGCCCGTGGTGGGGGCCAGCGCTGCGCCGATGGCGGGGCTCCCGGCGGCCAGCGTGAAATCGTTCTGCGCGGCGCCGGTGAATTTCGTGTCGGCGCCGAACACGGTCGCGGCGAGCCCGGTCGCGGCGGCGCCGGTGGCGAGCCAGTTGTGTGTTCCGCTCACCGTGCCGTGGGTGCTGTCTTCGACGTTGGTCGCGGTGTTCGTCCCCGAGATCAGGTTGTCGTCGAGCGCGGCGGTCATCGTGGTGCCGTCGGCGTTGGACAGGTGAACCAGCGCCGCGTGGCCGCCGCTCGGACCGACGAAGGTGTTGTAGAGCAGCGTGACGTTCAGGGTGAGCCCGGCCGCGCCCGCGTCGTTGTAGACCGCGATGATCTGGGAGGCGTTCGACTGCGTGGTCCCCTGCACGATCACGTTTCCCCGAAAGGTCATGCTCTGCGTGAAGGGGGCGCTGCCGTCGTCGTCGTCGTCGGTCATCAGATCGCCCGCGTACGACTTGGCGCGGGAGAACCAGTTGTATTCGATCACCGACTGCTGCGCGCGGATGTGAAAGTTCTGCCCCTGCACCGGATCGTGCGCGTAGGAATAGCGCAGCGCGAAGGTGCCACCGTAGATGTAGATGTTGTGCGAGGGGGCGCTGGTCGGCGCCAGCAGGGTTCCGTTGCCGTCGAATTCGCAAAACTCGGCCGTGAGCTCACTCGCCTGCGTTCCGCCCGTCAGGCCGTTGTCGTTGGCGCGAAAGACGACATTCGACAGGACGATCCCGGTCGAACCGTTGTAGTAGCGCACGCCGGCCGAGTTGGCGTCCGCGTTGTGGCACCCGGTGATCACGAGGCCCGAGATCTGGATGTTGGTCGCGCCGGAGAGCTGCCAGCAGCCGCGCCCGCGATCGCCCGCGGTGTAGCTGCCGGGGGCATCCTCGACCAGGCCGCCGCTGAGATCCCAGACCGGCGGGTTGGCCGGATCTTGGGCCCGGATGACGATCGGGTTGTCGGCGGGCGCCGCCTGCGTCAGATAGACGCGGAAGCTGTAGGTGCCGGGCGCGATCACCACCTCGTCGCCGGGGCCGGCGCCTTCGATCTTGTCATACGAGTCGCCGGGGCCGACGTCGATCGTGGCCGCTCGGACCGGCGTCGCCTGCAGCGACAGCGCGCCCGCCACGGCTGCAGCGACGGCGATGGTCGCGAGGCTCGGGAGTCGTGACACCGACCCAGTGTCGGACCGCGCGGCCCACCTCGGCAATGTGTGAAGGTGACGACCTCCTCGCACCTGGCGCCGGATTCGGCGGTTTTCGCGGAGGCGCGGTCTTGAGGTAGATCTAGAGGCATGGCGTCGCGGCTCTCCGATCGGCTGCTGACCGCCGGGCTGGTGCCGGTCGAGGTCGTGCGCGCGGCCATCGCGCGCCAGGCGGTCTACGGCGGCGCCCTCGACACGGCCCTGCTGGAGCTCGAGGCGCTCGATGAGGCGACGCTCTGGAACGCGCTCGGCGACGCGACCAGCCTGTCGGTCCCCGACCGGGCGCTCTGCGAGTCGCCCGAGAAGTACGACAGCCCGGCCGGCGCGGCGGTCGAGCTCGACGCGGCCTGGTCGGCACGCTGCCGGGCCGTTCCCGTCGGGCTCAAGGGCGGCGCGCTTCAGATCCTCTGCGGCGAGCCGGTCGCGCGCCCCGAGCTCGAGGCGGCCTCCGCGGCGTTGCGGATCCCCTTCACCCTCTTCGTGGCGCCGGAGATCTGGGTGGCCGCGGTTCAGCAGGCGGTCTTCGATCGGCCCATGGTTCCGCGGCTGGTTCGTCTTTTTGCACGGGTGGTCGGCGCGCAACCGGTGCGACGCTGGCAG
>CALAOV010000166.1 GCA_937889515.1 uncultured Myxococcales bacterium
CCACGCCCGATCGGCGCGGGTCCGCCGCGGGCGCGCCCACCGGCGCGACGCCGCGGGGCAGCGCCTTGATGCCGTCGCGGGCTGCCGCCGAGGATCGCCGGCGGTCCGTCTCGGGGGGCGTCGGGCTGCCGGCCTCCCCGTCGGGCGGGCGCCGCTTTCTGAGTACCTTCGTGGTCCTGGCGCTGGTGGCGGGGGCGGTGGGCCTCATCTACCGTCGCCTTCCCTGGAGCGCGCGTCCCGGAGCCGCCGCGAATCTGGTGGCGGCCGCGCCCGCCCCGACGCCGCCGACGGCCGCGCGTCCCGAAGCCGATCCCCGCGCCCAGCGCCTGCGCACCGGCGTCGCGGAGGTGGAGCGACTGCTGGGGGGGGGATTCACCGTCGCGCAGCTCCCCATGCTGGAAGACCGGCTGGGCCGCCTGCGCGCCGACGGCGGGAGCGCTATCGCGGATGCGCTCAGGGAACGGGCCAAGGCACAGCTGGTGAAGGCGGCCGACGAGGAGCTGGATCGCGGCGCGATCGAGCCCGGCGTCGCGCACTACAAGCTGGCGCTGGGGCTCGATCCGCGCGGTGGCGGCGAGGCCACCTTGATGACGGACCTCCGCGCCCGCGCGCAGGCGGCGCTGTCGGCGGGCAAGGCGACCTTGGCAGTCTCGTGGGCGCGCCAGGTGGCCGAGCTCGATGGCAGCGACGCGGCCGCCCACGCGCTCCTGGCCGAAAGCCTCCACGCGGCGCGCGACGACGAGGGGGCGGTTACCGAGTATGAGAAGGCGGTCGCCGCCAAGCCGGACGAACGCGCGTTCGCGCGCGGGCTCGAGCGCGCGCGGCGGTCGCTCGACGCGAGCGACGCGGCGGCCAAGCACGCGCACGGCTCACACGCGAAAAAGACGGCTGAGGCGAAAACGACACAGACGACAAGGACGGCCTACCCGACCGACATGTTAAAGACGGCCGAGCCGGCCCCCGGCACCGCCCCGGCGCCGGCCGAGGAGACGGCCCCATCCCAGGCGGTCCCGGAGCCAGCCGCCGCGGCGCCGGGCGAGACGCCCACCGTGGATAAACCGGACGAGCCGATGCACCGGCGCGATCGCGCACCCAAGGCCGACCCGGGCACCGACAAGGCGGAGCCGTCAGCGCCGGCCGAGACGGCTCCCGGCCAGTAGCATCAGCTGCATCGCCAGCGCCCGATCGCCCTCGATCTTGAGACGCCCGTCGAGCAGAGGCTGCATCGGCGGGATCTTCCCGGCCCGTAGCCCGTCGAAGGTCTGCCCGTCGATCCGCAGCGTGGTCCGCGGGCGGCCCGCAGCGACGCCCGCCTTGCCGAAACCGATGTCGAGCGCCCAGCGTCGCCTGCGCCGGCCCTCGATCTCGAGCAACAGCCGGCCCGAGATCTGCCGCACCAGATCGACGTCGCGCGCATCGACGAGCAGGACCTCCCGCGCCGATGCGCCGGGCGGCAGCAGCTCGGGGAGATCGGGATCGGGGCCGCCCAGTGCGACGCGCAGATCGGCGAGCGAGAGCCGAATCCAGACGTCGGGCGGCGCGCGTCCGGGGGCCGAGACGACCAGCGCGTCGTCCTCGACGGCGAGCTCCCAGGCGCCGCCCCCCGCGCCCGAGACGCTGACCCGCACCACCGGCGTGCCCGCGGGCGCGTGCTGCGCCGCCGCCGCGAAGGCCGCCGGCAGCCACCGTTCGAACAGCTCCGAGGGCGCGATCTCGGGCGGTGGCCGATCCCAGCTCTGCATCGCGGTTCCGTGACTATACTCCGCGCCGCGACATGAGATCACGGCCGCCACGCTCCCGGCTCCGTCTGGCCTGCACCGTCGGGCCGTCGCTGGCGGCGCTGGGGATCCTCCTCCTGGGCGCGTCGCCGGCACAGGCCCAGCAGAGCGATCCGGAGCTCCGCCCCACCCGCGGCCCGCTCGTCACCGGCGCGGCGCGGGCCGGCGATCCCGACGCCACCGCCGTCGAGCTCAACCCGGGCGCGCTCGGTCTGCTCCCCGCGGGCGGGCTCGAGCTGGTGGGCGCCGACGCCGGCGACGCCGCGGTCATCCCACGGCGCGGCGCCGGTCTCTACTGGGGTACACCCTTCTTCGGCCGCAGCGCCCTCGGCCTCGGCCTCACCCGCGTCACCGGCGGCGCCGAGGGGATCGACGCGCACACCACCTTTCGGCTGGCCTACGCGCTCCGTTTCCTGCGCGGCGCCTCGCTGGGCGTCGCCTGGGCGCACCTGTGGCAGGGGTCCTTCGCGGGCACCGACACCTTCGACTTCGGGCTCGCGCTGCGGGCCGGCCGGTACCTCGCGCTCGGCGCGACCGTCGAGGACGTCGGCGCGCCGCACCCCTCGGGGTTGCCAGCGGCGCTGCCGCGCCTGTGGACCGCCGAGCTGGTGCTGCGTCCCCTCGCCACCGATCGGCTGGAGCTGGCGCTCGGCGCCGCGCACGCCGACGGCGACGGCTGGCGCCGGATCGTTCCGCGCGCGCGCCTCGCCGTGCGATTGACCGACGGGTTGCGCGTTTATGCCGAGGGGCAGACCTCGCCCCGCGGGGGCGAGCTGGCCTTCGCGAGCGGCAGCGACACGCGCGCGTCGATCGGCCTGGCCGTCGACTTCGATCACTTCGGCGGCGCGGTCGGGCTGCACGGCTATTTCCCGGGCGCCGGCTCGAACGGCGCCGGCGTCGCCGCCCGCCTGCATCTGGACGGTGAGCGCCGGCCCGCGCTGGTCGCGCCGTCGTACGTCGCGCGGGTGAGCCTGGAGGGCATCCACGACGACCGCACTTTCTTCTCGGTGGTGCGGCGCTTGCGCGCGCTGGCGGTCGACCCCGCGCTCGCCGGTGTCCTCTTCAAGATCGAAAACGTCGAGCTCGGCTTCGGCCGCATCGAGGAGCTGCGCGATCTGATCGGGCTCCTGCGCGGGCACGGCAAGCGGACCTTCGCCTACGCCACCTTTCCGGCGACGCGCGAGTACTACCTGGCCGCGGCCTGCGACGTCGTCCTGCTGCATCCAGCGGGCGAGCTGCAGCTCACCGGGATCGCTCAGGGGGTCACCTTCTACAAGGGGGCGATGGATCGCCTGGGCGTCCGCCTGGAGCTGATCCGGGTCGGCGCGTTCAAGGGCGCGATGGAGCCATTCATCCTGACCGAGCAGTCGCCGTCGGTGCGCGCCAACAAGAACCAGCTCCTCGACGACGTCTTCGGTCGCGTCACCGCCGCCATCGCCGCCGACCGCAGCCGCGCCGGACACCGGATGGAGGCGGCCGACGTGCGCGCGCTGGTCGACCGGGCGCTCTTCACGCCGGGCGAGGCGGCGCGGGCCGGCCTGGTCGACGACGCCGTGGCCGAAAACGATCTGGACGGCTTTCTCGGCCATGCGCTCGGCCGCCCAGGCATCAAGCTGCGCGATCCCGATCGGGCGCCGATGCGCCCGGCAGCCTGGCCGAGCCGCCGGATCGCCGTCCTCCTGGTCGACGGCACGATCGTCGACGGGCACAGCCAGGCGCTGCCCTTCGGTTTCGGCGCGTTCTCGGGGGCCGACACGCTGGTCGAAGCGCTCAAGGAATGCGAACGGACGGCGACCATCGGGGCCGTCGTGTTGCGGGTGAACAGCCCGGGTGGCGACGCCTTCGGATCGGACGTGGTGGCGCGCGAGATCAAACGCGTGCGCGCGGCCGGCAAGCCGGTGGTGGTGTCGATGGGCGACGTGGCCGCCTCGGGCGGGTACTACATCGCCGCCCCGGCCGACGTCATCTACGCCGATCCATCGACGGTGAGCGGCTCGATCGGCATCTTCGGTTACAAGATCGACGCCAAGAAGCTGCTCGACACGGTGGGCGTGTCGGTCGAGACGTATCGCCGCGGCGCCCACGCCGACTTCCTGTCGCCGTACCGGCCCTGGACGCGCGAAGAGGTGAAGATGGCGGAAGAAAAAATCCGCCACCTCTACGGTTTGTTCGTCGACACCGTGGTTGAAGGGCGGCGGTCGCGCGGCCTCACCGCGGCGCGCGTCGACGAGATCGGGCAGGGGCACGTCTGGACCGGCGCGCTGGCGCAGGGGATCGGCCTGGTCGATCGGATGGGCGGGCTGTCGGCGGCGGTGGACGAGGCGGCGCGCCTGGGTGCGGTGCCGCTCGGGCGGGATCGGATGCCCGAGATGGTGGTGTTGCCGCATGACAAGGGGGGCCTGCTGGGCAAGATTGTCGGGACGGCGGCGGCTGCTGCTGCTGGGACGGCGTCGACGTCGTCGGGCATGTCGACAGAGACGGGGGACGGAGCGGACGAGCCCGGCGACGACGTCGGGGCTGGGTTACTCGACTCTCCCCCGGAGACAGAGGTGAACCCGGCGAGCGCGGCGGTCAGCGCCGCTGGGTTGCTCACGCCGGATCTGCGGGCGGCGCTGCGCCTTTTGGCGCCGTTCCTGATGACCGGAACGGGCGTCGGCTTCGAGGCGCGGCTGCCCTACGACCTCGACCTGCGCTAGCGACTTCGGCCTGCGCCCGTGGGCGGGCGTCGTGTAGACTCGGCGTAGAGAAAGAACGGGGCGTGGCGCAGCCTGGTAGCGCGCCTGCTTTGGGAGCAGGATGTCGGAGGTTCAAATCCTCTCGCCCCGACTGAGTTATCTCGCTGGAATCATTGGCCGGCGGGGAGGGCGGCAAGGCGGCGAAATCGCCCTTCGGTGAGCCTTGAAGTACCGGTGAAGTAAATCCGTCGGATTTCGGCCGAAACGAGAGCCGATCGATCTCGGTTCGCAGGTACCCGGGCGCGAGGTGTCCGTAGACGTCCATCGTCACGCGGATGTCGGAATGACCTGACCCCCAACGCTGGTCCACTCAGGATGCGAGTCCGTGGGTTGATGAAT
>CALAOV010000167.1 GCA_937889515.1 uncultured Myxococcales bacterium
CCGCCGACAGCCCCAGTGCGACCATCAGCACGGCCAGGCCCGCGATCCAACAGTGACGCCGGCGGAGCGCGGCGCGCGCCAGGTTCATTGCTTCAGTATGAGCCTAGCCGCGTCGGCATACGAACCCGTCGGAAAGCGTCGCAGGTAGTCTGCGGCGTCGGTCCGAGCCGCGGACCCGCCCCCGTCGCTCTCGATCAGCATCTTCCGCCCCAGCGATTGGGCCGCATAGGTGCCCGTCGAGTCCTCGCGCAGGTAGCGCCCGTACCAGGAGACCGCGCCGTGCTGATCCCCGCCGTCCTCGGCCAGGTTGCCCAGGAAGAACGCCGCCTCGCGCCCTTCGGAAGTCTCGGGGAAACGCTCCCGCTCCGCCACCAGGGCGCGGCCAGCCAGCCTACTACGTCGCGTGTACCGGGCGGCGTCGGCCAGCGCCGATAGCTGGCCCAGCGAACCCCGCGAAAGAACGGAATCGATGCCCCGATGCTCCGCGGCCTCCACGACGGCCTCGAAGTCGCCACGCGCCAGGCGCCGGCTCCACGACTTGGCGGCGGGCGGCGCGCGCTCCGAAACGGCCCGGCCTCCCGACCCCTCGACCGCGGCTTCCTTTGACGCCGGTGACGCCTGCGGCGCCGGCGATCCATTTCCGGACGATCCACTTCCCGCCGACCCAGTTTCGGGCTCCGGGACCAGCGCCGGCTCGGCCGCAGCCGGCTCCGGTGCCATGAGGGGCTCCGCCGGCTCCGCCTGGCTGTCCAGCAAGACCTTGTTGTCTCGGACCCGCGTCAGCAGGTGATGGCCGTGCGTCACGACCATGCCGTCGCCGATCAGCGGTCCACTGACCCGGACCGAGCCCTTTTGCAGCCAAACATCGAAGGCCTGGTTCTGTTCCGACCACTGGACGTCGAAGATCGTCCCGGTGACCTGCACGATGTAGGGTCCGGCGACGACCTGCCAGCGCGTGTGCGGACGGGGCACGAAGAAGGTGTGCGCCCGGCCGTTGGACAGCACGATCCGTCCCCCCTCCGCCGCCAGATCGCCGACCTGCGCGCGGGCCTCTCGCCCAAGCGCGATGTCCGATCCATCGGAGAAGTGAATCCGCGTCCCGGTCTGCCCCTGCAGGATCTCGCCGGCCGCCCCCACCGTCCCGTCGATCACCTCGAATGTCAGCGGCCCCGGACGGCGCGCCGCGAACCAGGCCGCCGGCGCGGCCACCAGGGCCAGCGCCGCCAACCCGAGCACCGAAACGACCGGCCAGCGAAGGCGAACGCCCCGCCGCGCCCCGCGCTCGAGACGCCGCAGCCCGTTTTCGTCCACCGGCCAGGCCTCCCGGGTCGCCTCGTCGCTCAGCGACTCCCGCGTCAGCTGAACCAGCAGTCGCAAGGCCTCGTCGCCCGACTCCGCCAGCCCGGGTCGGCCCGCTCCCGGCCGCAGATCATCCCCCGTCCCACTCATGCCGAAGCTCCTCCCTCGATCCCCTTTTCGAACGCCGGCAAGAGGTCCGCCAGCCCTGGGTCGGTACGCACCAGGCAGGCGAGCCGCTTCCAGGTCCGGGTCAACCGCCGCTTGGTCGTCGCCAGCGACAGATCCAGCGCCGCCGCGACCTCGCGCAACTCCAGCTCTTCGACGAAACGAAGCGTGAAGGCGGTCCGGTCGACGGCGTTCAGGCGATCCAGGATCTTGAAGAAGCGGACCAGCGCCTCGCGCGCCTCCGCGTTCGGCTGGAACGTTCGCAGCTCCAGCTTCTCCACCTGGCCCGGCAACACCAACCACCGCCGGAGCCACCGCCACCTCAGATGGTGGCGGATCTTGAACGTCGTGATCGACATGATGAACGCGGTCAGCGTCCTGGGATCGCGGAGCGTCTTGACCCGATCGAAGAAGGTGATGAAGACCTCTTGCGACAGATCCTCGAGCTCGCTCTCGGGACCGATGGTCCGGAGCAGGATCCGGCGCACCATCGGTCCGAACCGGCGCCAGGCCTCCCGGGTCGCCCGCGGGTCGCCCGCCACCAGGCCGCGCACGAGGGTGACGTCATCGGCATCGGCCAACGTGGCGCTGGGCAGATACGCGATGAGGCCGGGACGGTCGCTGCGCGGCGCTTTCATTTGGTCTGAATGTGTCCCGAAAGGATCATGATACACGAGCGACCGCGCAGTCCCGGGACCCCGAAAACCGTCCCCGCTACCAGGTCATAGAAGAAGTTCCACTCCACGGGGCTAACGGCTCAGTAAATCGGGCCAAGCTGGCAGAAAGCCCCAAAGAAAACGGGCACCCGGCCGGTGGAGGTCGTCCACCGGCCGGCAAGGTGGTTCGCCCCCTTACATGCAGAGCGCGTCAACGCAGGAGAGGGCCCCGCCGCAGTCCGCGCTGAGCTGACACTTCGGGGCGGCCTCGCCCGGGGTTTCGCAGAATCCCCCCGTGCCGCAGATCGAATCCGCGGTGCAGGTGCAGCAATCGGCGTTGCTCCGGCAGCTGGCCCGGCAAAAGCCGTCCACGCAGGACCGCCCGTCCGCGCAGTCGAGGTTGGTGCGGCAACTCGGGTGGGGACGGGTGTCCGGCTGGCAGAGGCCGTCGGCGCACATGTCGTGAGGGCCGCAGTCGGCGTCGCCGGCGCAGGAACCGTGGCAGCTGCCGTTGATGCAGGTGTCGGCGGCCGGCGCCGGACAGTCCCCGTTCAGCACGCAGGCACCCCCGCCGCTGGCGTTCGGTTGGCAGAAACCCGCCGTGCAGACGTCGCCGGTCCCGCAATCGGCGTTGGTGACGCACCCGGGCTGACAGGCGCCGTCCAGGCAGCGCGCGCCGACGCCACACTCGCTGTTGAAATGACAGAGCGGGGCCACCGGCGGGAGGGGTTGGCACATTCCCGACACGCAACAGTCATCCGCGGCGCAATCGCGCGTCACTTCGCAAGAGCTTGGCGGCGTCGGCATGCCCCCGGCGCCCCCAACGGCGCCCGCCGCGCCGCCATTCGTCCCGCCGGCCGAGGCAGCGCCAGCCCCGCCCGCACCACTGGCGCCGATCCCGCCGGTGCCGTCCACCCCGCCCGGACCTACCGCACCGGAACCGCCCATCCCAGAGGAGCCCCCCATCCCGACAGAGCCGCCGCCCCCCAAAGAGCCCCCGATCCCAACCGAGCCGCCGATCCCGCCACGTCCCGCCGTGCTACCGGGGCCGCCGGCATGACCGCCCGTAGCGCTCGCGCCGCCATGGCCACCGCGACCAGCCGTCCCGTATGCGCCTCCGTTCCCACCTCGTCCCGCAGAAGCAGATCGGCCGATCTGGCACTCGCCGGTCCACTGATCGCAGGTCTGACCGGCTGGGCAATCCGCATCACAGACACAGATCGTGTACGCGGGACCGGTGTAACCGCCCGAATTTCTGTGATGAGAATTTTCTTCGGGGATACATCCGCCGACCGACAACAGACCAACAGAGACGATCGCGAACAGCGGAATGAATCGAGTGCGCTTCATTGGACTCCTCCACCGATTCGCCGCTCGCAAGCCGCGCGCCACGATTCACTTTACGCAACCGTTCAATCTATTGATCCGCGCGCGCAGCGGCGATCGGCGCCGAACGCCAAATTTTCGGCCGAAACCCGGTGATCGCCGCCACAGGGTCCATTCCCTGCGTGCCGTCGATTCACGCCGCCGGGTGTGCGGCGCGCGCGGAATCTAGATCACGCCACGAGCAGGTCGCCGCCTGCGCCAGTTGAATTGGCCAAGCTGTGGCGAGACCGACATCATGGAGAACATCGGCAGCCAGCCCTCGGTCAACCATGGCAGCCTGCACATGCCGGCCGCCGGAACGACCAACGACAGCCAGCTCACCGGCATGTACGCGCTCGCAAACAACGTGAAGCTGGGCGACGGTTTTCATACCTACGCGGTCGAGTGGAGCGCCGCCGCGATCCAGTTCTACGTCGACGATACACTCTATGAGACGCAGACCCCGTCGGCGGCGACCGGCCGCACCTGGGAGTTCGACCATCCGTTCTTCATCCTGCTGAACGTGGCCGTGGGCGGCCAGTTCCCGTGCGCGCCCGACACGACCACCACCTTCCCCCAGACGATGAAGGTCGACTGGGTGCGGGTCTACCAGCCCTCCGACGCCGGCTGAGCCGCTACGGCGCCCAGCCTTCATTGCGCAGAAAATTCTGGAGGTCCTGGTTGTCGCGGGCGAGCGGCGGCAACCAAGGACCGAGCCGCGTGCGCGTCCACCAGATCTTCGATCCGCGCGGCGCGAACGAATAGCGATAAAGATCGACCCGCAGGTGTCGAGGGGGCGCGCCTCGAAACGGGTCGGCGGCCAGCAGATCGAGGGTGGCCGGATCGGCCTCCAGGAGCTTGCCGACCAGGTGGACGGCCCAGGGATAGTCGCGCGGGCTCCCCATCGCGGCGAACCAGAGCAGCCAGTCGAGCCGGTAGTGGTAGGGGCTCATCCAGCAGGGCCGGCGCGCGGGATCGCCCGGCTGGCACTTGAATTCGTAGGGAAGCCATTTCGTGTCGGGCGTGATCGTTTCGTCGCGCGTCCCCTCGAACACCAGCTGCGCGCGCTCGCGGCCGACGCTGCCGAACGCGCCGTAGGTGTTGACCAGCGGCAAGCGCGTGAACGAGGTGTTCATGATCTGGGTGCCCGAGAGCATGTTGAGCACCGGCGGAACGCTGAGCCCGACGATCGCGACGCCCAGCGCGATCGCCATGAACCCTCGGGCGCGGCCGGGCGACGCGGCGGCGCGGGCCGAATCGCTGCGAGCGACGAGGCGCGCGGGCAGCAGGCGGCGCCACAGCCCGTCGTCGAAGCAGGCCAAGATCGGCAGCAGGGTCAGCCAGTTCAAGAACGAGAGGTTGCCGCTCAGGATCAGAACGACCTGCAACGACACCATGAGCGCGCCCGCGACGTGGCGCATCCGGCGGGTGCCGAAGACCAGGAACGGCGCCGCCAGCTCGACGACGTGGTTGAAGACGACGCCCACCTTGTGGGCGCCGCTGGGCAACGCATGGAAGAACGAGGTCAGCGGACTGGGGATCGGTTGCGTCTCGAAATGAAAATCGAGACAGGTGAGATCGCGCCAGCACGGATCGCCGCGCAGCTTGATGAGGCCGGCGCCCCACATGATCCGCACCGCCAGCCACCGCAGCAGCCAGACGACGACGATCGACGGCGGCCGGCGCGGAAAGGGACGCCCGTCGAGTGGCGGGCAGAGAAAGATGCAGAGGAAGCCGGTCTCGACCAGCTGCAGCTCCCAGCCAAAGCCGTAGAACGTCTGGCCCACATTGATGACCGAGATCTGCAGCGCGCAAAGAACGATCAGGATGAGCGCGTTCGCGTACCCGGCCAGCACCGCCAGCGACAAGACGATGCCGACCCAGGCGGCGTCCCGGAGCGCGGCGTCGCCCGCGCCCAGCCAGAACAGCGACGGCAGCTCCACGAATCCTGCGGCCCGCGAACCGGATTGCCTCGCGATGTCGTTCAAGAAGTCGACCGCCGGCAAGAGGCCCCTGCCACCGATCAGCGCCGCGCCTTGGTGGAGGAGCGTGAGAAACGCCATCAGGTAGACCAGTCCCAAAAGGCGCAGCAGGACGAAGCGGGCCAGCCAGTGCCCCGGCGTCGCGGGATCGTCGCGGGCGGCCCGGTCCGGCAGCCGCCTCAGCGCAGCGAAAAACTCCTGCACCGGCCGATTCTACCCGGGCCGCGCCCCCGGCTCGCGCGGTGAATCGCCCGGCGCGACGAACGTGATAATGTCCGCCCCATGATCGACCACATCAGCCTTCGGGTTCAGGACTTCGAACGGGCCGTGGCCTTCTACAAGGCCGCCCTGGCCCCCATCGGGTACCAGGTGGTGATGGAGTTTTCAGGCGCTGCCGGCCTGGGCGCCGGTGGCAAGCCCGACTTCTGGATCATGCAGTCCGAGCCGCCGATCAACGTGACCCACGTCGCGTTCGCCTCGGAACGTGCGCACGTAGACGCGTTTCACGCCGCGGCCATCCTGGCGGGCGGCAGCGACAACGGCGCGCCCGGCCTGCGCCCCCAGTATCACCAGCACTACTACGGCGCGTTCATCTTCGATCCCGAGGGGAACAACGTCGAGGTCGTCTCCCACGCCGACCCGACCGCCCCCAAACCGTCGGCGGTCCGCGCCGTTGCCGCACGCAAGCCGGCGGCGAAGAAGGCGGCCAAGCCGGCGACGAAGAACGGGGCCAAGCCGGCGGCCACGAAGGCAAAGGCGGCCAAGAAAGTGACCAAGAAAGCCGCCCCCAAGGCCAAAGCCAAGTCGAAGCCAAAAGCGAAGGCCAAGGCCCCGGCCAAGTCCGCCAAAGCCAAGCCCGGCAAGAAGCGACGCTAAGCGGGTCGGCGGCGCGTCAGGCTGGCCTCGACCGACGGGCGTGTCCAATCCGGCCCGTCGGGCCCTGCCGGTAGGTCGAGCGCTTGCTCGGCGGAGCCACCGGGTCGACCCCCGCTCCCCGCCCCGGGCGTTCGCGCCGGGTCCGGGTGCCGAGATCGAGACGTGAGGGCCCCTGGCTCACGATGGCGGGAGCGTCGCCCGCGGCGTCCGCGTCGCCCGCGCCATAGCGTCGCACCGGCGCCACCCACTGGTATCCCCGACCGTAGATGGTCCGGATAGCGTCCGCCTGCCCCAGCACGCCGCGCGCGAGGGAAACACAACGCGTGATCGCCGAAGGTTGGACCGCCGCACCGGACCACACGCGCTCCAGTAGCTCGCTGGTCGGGATCATCCGCTGGCGGTGCTCGATGAGGTAGACGAGGAAGTCCAAGATCCGCGGCTCGACGGCAATGGGCTTTCCCTGGCGGCGCAGCGCGAAGGCGTCCTGGTCGATCTCGAACTCCAGAAACCGATATTTCATCCTGGCCTCCACCGAACCCGCTCGGGTCCCCTTAGGAGTGATGCAGGCCGAAAAATCCCATTCACATTTCATGACGCAGGCCGTTACGGCTCGTGAAACGTGATGGCCACGGCCAGGGCGCGGTTCTGCGTGAAATCGACCAGGCGGACCCCCGTGAGGGTCGCAACCGCGATCGGGCGGTCGTCAGAAGAGGCTGCCGCAGGGGATGTCGCCCCGGCGGATCGCGTGCCCGTCGAGGTCGGCGTCGTCGGACCAGTAGAAGCTCTTGCGGTCGTTCACGCACTCGGATTCGGGCGCGATGGCGATCCCCTCGTTGTTGGAGTCGGGCAGGCCCGTCGGATGATCGTAGACCCGCCGAAGTTGGAGGCGCCCGTCGCTGCCGATGCCGAAGACCGAGGCGATATTTCCGCAGGTGTTGTCGCAATAGGCCCACAGGTCGCCCACGTCGCGGTCGAACGACAGATCCATGATCGAAATCTGCCCGCTCGCGGTGGTGGCGACGCGCTGGAAGCTCCCGTCCAGGTGATCGAGCGCGTAGCCGTAGATCGATCCGTTGGCCTCGAGGCCGACGAAAAATAGTCCGGTGCCGTGGTTCGGGTAACGCGTCGGATCATAGAGCGCCGAGGTGCTCTCGTCGACGAAACCGCCCGCGACCAGGGCCGTGTCCGGCACCCAGGTGATCGCCTCGAGACCCAGGTTCGCGCCCGCGACCGGGAGATCCGAGGTGAGGTTCCACTCGTTGGTCGCGGTCAGGTCGGTGCCCGTCGCGTCGGTGTCATAGCGCAGGACGCTGAGACGGCTGACCCCACCGTTGTCGTTGTCGCGTTCGGTGGAGACATAGATCGCCGAAGAGGTGAGCTCGGCCCGGGTCACGCCTTCCGAATCGGGGTCCCCGGATCCGTCGGGGTAGTGAAGCGACTTGCCGGCGCCCCAGCTGTTGGTCGTCGTCGAGGCCCAGGTGGTTCCGCCAAAGGCCAGACGATAAAGGGTCGACGGGCCATTGTCGACCGCCCACAAGACCACCGGCCCATCGCTGCCGGCCGGCTCATAGAAGAGGCCGCTCAGGTTACTCGGGAACTGGTTGAGGGCGTCCTCGATCACCACCGTGTCGTCTCCTGGCCAGGGCAGCGTGCCGAGACCGCCCGCGCCTCCCGGACCCGCGTCCGCGGAGGGGCCGCCCATGGCCGCGCCTCCA
>CALAOV010000168.1 GCA_937889515.1 uncultured Myxococcales bacterium
GGCCGGACGGGGAGCCCGGTGCGGGTCGGGGCCTCGACCCGCCGAGCTCGGCCCGGGAGACGGTGAACCGCCATTCTCTGCTGGCCCGCCTGCCCGAGATCGTGCGGGTCGATCGCACGGTCTCCTACTGGATTGGACGGCAGGTCTTCGTGGGCCAGACGCCGCCGCGCCGGGTGACTGCCCTTCCCGGGCTGCGGAGGGTGCGGGTGGATCGGACCCGTCGCAGCTGGCTCCGCGAGATCGGCATTCCGGCGGTGGGACGCCGGGCCTTCCTGGCGCTCAACGCCGCCAGCCCGCTGGGCGAGGCGCTCGATCCGCTGCGCCTCGATCCGCCGATCGCGTGGGGACGAATCCTTCCGATCCTGCGTTTCCCCGGCGTCGCGCGGATCGTGGCGGGCGGCGCCCTCGAGGTCGGGGTCGACCGGGCCGGCGACGCGTTCGCGGGCGCCCTCTACCGTTTCGCCGGATTCCACGATCCACCGGTCGGTTTGCCCGCCTCCGGCGACGCGGTGGCGTTCGCGCTCACCTTCCTCGCGCACCTGGTCTGGCTGGACGTCCTCTTCGGGGGCTCGGCCGTCGCCGGTCGCGCGCCGTTTCCGGCTCCTTCGGCACCGGCGGCCGAATCGGGCCTGGAGCTGGCGGTGGTGCTCACCGCGGCCGCGCGCACCCGACCCGCGCTGGTCTGGCCCCCCGACGTGACGGAGACCGGCGATCTGGGCCGGGCCTTCCGGGCCCGCCTGGACACCATGGCCGTCCGGGCGGAGGCCGGCGGGGCCCCGCGGCTGACAGCGGCCCGGAGCATCGCGGAATTTGCGGTGGCGCCCGCGACTCGACCCGTCGCGCTATGATAGCGGCGCATGTCGGCCAGTGAACCCGCCCCCGCGCCCCGGCTGGCGCCCCTCGATGCGGAGGCGCTGCGCCTGGGGGAAAAGCTTCGCCAGGTCGGTCGGGCGCTCGATGCGCGTTACCTCGACAAGGCTGAGCTCGTGCGCCTCCTGCTCGTCACCCTGGTGGCGGGCGAGCACATGCTCATCGTGGGGCCGCCGGGAACGGCGAAGTCGGCCCTGGTCCGTCATCTGGCCCGGCTCATCGACGCCCGCTACTTCGAGTACCTGCTCACGCGGTTCTCGGAGCCGAACGAGATCTTCGGGCCGATCGACATCAAGGCGTTCCGGGAAGGGACCTATGTCCGGCGGGTCGAGGCCATGCTGCCCGACGCCGACATCGTCTTCCTCGACGAGATCTTCAAGTCGAACTCGGCCATCTTGAACGCGCTGCTCAGCATCTTGAACGAGCGGCGTTTCTTCACCGGCTCGCGCAGCATCCGGGTGCCGCTGTCGTCGCTCTATGGCGCCACCAACGAGGTGCCCAACGACGACGCGCTCGGCGCCGTGTTCGATCGATTCTTGGTCCGCGCGTCGTCGGAGAACCTGGACAGCTTTCACTTTCACGGCCTCATCGAGCGCGGGCTCGCGGCCGAGGTCGAGTCGCTGGCGGGCGGCCTCGAAGCGGTGGCCCAGCCGCTCATCACGCTGGCCGAGCTGCGCACGCTGCAGGCGGGGCTGGCGCGCCAGCTGCAGTTCCCCGAGGACTTCCTGGCGCGCTACAAGGGGTTGGTGTTCCAGATCCGCTCCGAGGGTGTCACGCTGTCCGACCGCCGGGTGGTCAAGCTGCTCAAGCTGTTCGCGTCGAGCGCGCTCGTCGACGGCCGGGCGGCCGTCAACGAAGGGGACTTCTTCGTGCTCCGCCACGTCTGGAACAGCGTCGATCAGATCGCGCTCCTCGACGACATCGTGGGCCCGGTGCTGGAACGGCACCGCCGCGAGCACCCCGACGCGCGCCCGGCCGACGCCGGTCCCCGCGACCTCGACGGCATCCTGGCCGAGCTGGGGGTCATCCGCGGGCTCCTGCTTGGCGGCACGCCGCTGTCGGACGTTCAGCTCTTCTCGCAGCTCCGTAACCTTCAGGAGATTCGCGCCGCGCTGCAGGCGATCGGGACCGATACCGCGCAGGCCATGGCGGGCGAGGTCGACAAGCTCCTCGAAGGCGTCTTCGAATCGTCCAAGTGGACCGGCTAGCTCCGAAAATACCGCGCCAGCGGCGCGCCTTCTCGACGCTGGGGGGGCCGGTCGCCGTCGGCGGCGAGCCGGGCCCGGCGCGGATCCTGCGCGATCTGTTCGCCGTCGATCCCGCCCTGGCGCGGGCGCTCACGCACGGGTTTCACAGCTACGCGGGGCGGATGCACCCGACCATCGCGCGGGGGGCGATCGCCGCCTTCAGCCAGCCGGGCGAGACCGTGGTCGATCCGTTTTGCGGCAGCGGGACCGTGCTGGTCGAGGCGATGGCGGCGGGGCGCGCCGCCATCGGGGTCGACGCCAGTCCCCTGGGGACGGCCATCGCGCGTGTTCGCACCACGCTCCTCGGCGCGGCCGAACGCGAGCGGCTCGTGGCGGAGGCGGTGCGCGTCGCCGAGGAGGCGGGAGAGCGGGCCCGCAAGCGGCGGCGGCCGGAGGGGCCGGCCTGGGCGCGCGGCGAGATCGCGCGCTTTCACGCCCACGTCCTGTACGAGCTGCTGGGGCTGCGCGAGCTGGTCTTCGCCACGCCCGACGACGGGGTGGGTCTGGCGCTGCGTCTCTGTCTGTCGTCGATCCTGGTCAAGTTCATGAAGGCGGGCCCGGAGGCGCCCCGCGATGGCCTCACCAAGCGGATCGCGCGCGGCGTTCCGTCCCGGATGCTGGCCGATCGCGCCGCCGAGCTGGCTGCCGGGCTGGTGGCGATCGAGCGGCGCATGCCGGCCGGCACCCCGGCGCCGAAGGTCCACGAGGGCGACGCCCGCGAATTGCCCATCCCGAACGGACGCGCGGCCCTGGTGCTCTCGTCGCCGCCCTACGCCGGGACCTACGACTACGCGACCCAGCACGAGACCCGCTTCGCCTGGCTGGGGCTGTCGCCCCGGGTGTTTCGCCGGGTGCAGCTCGGCGCGCGGACGGCCGCGATCGGAAAGGTCGGGGTCGACAGCTGGCGGGTGGCCGAGGAGCGCTTCATCGCCGAGATCGCGCGCGTCCTGCGGCCGGGGGGCCAGGCCCTGCTGGTGGTCGGCGACGGCGTGGTCGGTGTCCGCTCCGAGCACGCGCCCGAGATCGGAAGAGCACACGTCTGAACTCCAGTCACTGACCAATATCGTAT
>CALAOV010000169.1 GCA_937889515.1 uncultured Myxococcales bacterium
GGCGCGGCAGGCACCACGGGCGCGGCCGGCAAGGGCGGCACCACCGGCGCGGCCGGCACCACGGGCGCAGCAGGTAGCTCGGGGACCACGGCGATCTGCAACTTTGCCAGCGGCCTGAACGTCGCCTGGGTCAACTTCGCCAACGACGTCCCCAACCCCAACCTCAACACCTTCAATACGATCTTCAAGAACACCTATGCCGCCGGCGGCCGGGTGGTGCGCTGGTGGTTCCACACCAACGGCACCGTCACGCCTGGCTATGATTCGAGCGGCAAGGCCAAGGCGCTCCAGCAGTCCCACATCGATGGCGTCAAGGCGATCCTCAACGCCGCCCACTCGGCGGGCATCGCCGTCAACATCAGCCTCTGGTCCTTCGACATGCTCCAGTCGAACGCCGGGACCGCGCACACCAACAATCAAGCCTTGCTGGAGAACGACACCAACCGGCAGGCTTACATCGACAACTACCTGACCCCGCTCGTGACCGCGCTCAAGGGGACGCCGGGTCTGTATTCGTACGAGATCTTCAACGAGCCGGAGGGCATGGGGCCGAACGGCTGGGCCACCTATCGGACCACCGAGGCGGCCATCCAGAAGTGCGTCAACTGGTTCGCCGCCGCCATCCACGCGGCCGATCCGAACGTCCTCGTGACCAACGGCGCGGTCACCTTCGACTATTGCTCGACCGTCAGCGGCAAGACCAACTATTACTCGGACGCGGCGCTGCGGAACGTCGGCGGCAAGCAGGGGGGGACGCTCAATTTCTACGAAGTCCACTACTACACCTCCAACGGCACCTCGACCTCGTGCTTCATGCACCCGGCGTCGTACTGGGGCCTCGACAAGAAGCTGGTCATGGGCGAGTTCGCCGCGCAGACGACCCAGAACATCAACCAGAACGACCTGTACACGTACCTCTATACGAACGGGTACAACGGCGCCTGGGCCTGGTCGTATGATGCGGACTATCCGTGGCCCGACATGCAGACGGCGATGCAGAACGTCTATAACGCGCACACGTCGGACGTGAACAGCTGCCCCTGAGAAAGACGGAGGCGGGTTGCGCAAGACGACCGGGCAACGCCTAGCCGCCGCGCTCGCGGTGGTGCTTGCGCTGGCCTGCGCCGCACTCTGGCGCGCGAAGTCCGCTTCACGCGTCGAGGCGCCGGCCGAAGGCGCGCCGTCGTCCCCCTCGGTCGATCGAGCGGCGCCGGCTTCACCCGCGGCGGCCCCGCGCCCGGCCCAGCGTCCGGCCCAGCCTGCCGGGCCGCTCTCGCCGGCGCAGCTCGCGGAGCTCGACGAGGCCCGCCTCATGGCGCGGCTTCGCATGGCGGCCGGTTCCGACCCCGCGCTGGCCGTGCAGCTGGCGCGCGAAGGCAACCGGCGGTTCCCCGACAGCCGGGATGCGCCCGAGCGGACCTCGATTCTGATCCACGCGCTGGCAGGCCAGGACCTGTCCATGGAGGCGCGCGGTGAGGCCGAGGAGATGGTCAATCACTATCCCGACTCGGAGTGGGTCCGCGAGATCGAGCGCTTCACCGGCGCCCACCGCCACCGCAACATCCGGGTCAACGACGCCGGCGTGCTGGAATATCAGTAACGGGGCGTCGCCTGCCTCAAGCGATCGGGATCAATGCCCGTGGGCGCCAGCGGGGCGGATCATGGCGATGTTGGGGGAGGACGATCTTCCGTTGGTCGCGGCCACGGCCTGCCGGCCGTCGCGGGCTTCCACGTAGTAGTGCAGGAGCTTGCCGCTGATCCGGGCGCCCGGGATGAGGGCGGTGTACCAGCCCTTCTTGGAGCGCTCCATGGTGGTGGCGTTGTAGAGGACCGTGCCGCCGGCCCGGTAGTAGAGGGCGACCACCTTGGCGGACACGTTCTGATGGGGAACGCAGTGGACGAAGAGGTCGATGCCGGCCGGGATCTCGTCGGGGATCGTGCAGTAGATCGGTTCGGAGAAGTGGCTGGGTAGGTCGGGCCCGTCTTCCAGTTTTTCACGGTCGAGGCGGGCCTGCTCGTCGCGACTCTTTCGTTCCTTGTCGCGCGACTGGTTCTCTTGCCAGACCTTCTCGAGCTTTTCGCGACTCTCTCGCTCCTTCTTCTCGCCGTCCCTCGTCGCGGCGAGCTGGCGGTCGGTCTCCAGCTTCTCCTTGGTGAGCTGCTGGAGGCGCCCTTTGGTATCGGCGAGCTGCCGGTCGCTCTCGGCCTTGGCTTTTTCGAGCTTCTCGCTGGCTTCGTGGTCCCTCTTGATGGCCTCCCGGGCAGCGGCGAGCTGCTGGTCGGTCTCCTGTTTTTCTTTGGTGAGCTGCTGGAGACGCGCCTTGGCGTCGGAGAGCTGCCGGTCGCTGTCGAGCTTGTCTTTCTTGAGCTTGTCGTTGGCCTCGTTCTCTTTTCGGGCGGCCTCCTTGGTCGCCGCCAGCTGCCGGTCCTGCTCCTGCTTTTCTTTTTCGAGCTGCGCGACGCGCGCTTTGGACTCGCTGAGCTGGCGCTCCTTCTCCGGCTTGTCCTTGTTGAGCTGGTTGAGCTGCTGGTTGAGCTGCTGGTCGACCTGCTGGCTGTGGGCCTTGCCGTCGGTGAGCTGCTTGTCCTGTTCCTGCTTTTCTTTTTCGAGCTGCGCGATGCGCCCCTTCGCTTCGACGAGCTGCTTGTCTTTCTCTTGCGCGTCCCGCTGCAGCCTGGCCTTGTCGGACTCGGCCTGGCTCTGGCTCATCTTGGCTTGCGCCAGCTCGTCGACCAGCTTGCTGTCTCCGTCGTCTCGCGCCCGCTTGTCTCGGTCTCGTCCCTCGCCCGCGGGGCGTTTCTTCTCCGCCGCGCTCGGGGCCGGCTTTTCCGTCTCCGCCTCGGGCTCGTTCGTCGCAGCAGGCTCCTTGCCGATCGGATTCTTGATGGTCGCGGCGTCGCTCGGGGGCGGGGCCTGGTTCTCGGCGCGCTCGAAGGCGGCCAGCACGTCCTTGGTCGCCATGCTGGGGGGAACCTGGATGGCGGGGCTGATGTCCAGCGCCTTGGCGAAGTAACGCACGCCCGCTTCGGGATCCTTGAGGCCGGCGATCTCGAGGACGCCGAAGAGCAGGTAACTCTGGGCGATGAGCTTGTTGCTGCCGAGGCCATTGCTCTTGCCGATCGAGAGGGCTTCCTGGAGCTGGCTCTTGGTCCGCTCGAAGTCTCCGTCGTCGTAGGCGGCGGCGGCCGCCTGATAGTGCGACTTGATCTTCTCGAGAGCCGCTTTGTCGCCCGCGTCGGCTCTGCCGCCGGTGACGAGCAGGAGCATCAGCGCTCCCGCCCATGAGGCGATCCGGACCCCGATTTGGATGCGACGTCGGCGCATGGAGAGCTCCCGCTTTTGAAAAACCGCCCGCATGCTACGACGAGCCGAGGCGGGGCAGGGAAGAAGTGCTCGCCCGGCCAATAGAGGGCTCAGCTGGCGCGGCAATCGGGCTGTTTGCGCCCGATCTTGGTGAGGACCAGGTGATAGAGCTGCCCGTCGCGGGCCCGCGAGGCCCCGGCGGCGGCCAGCAGATAGAACTTCCACATCCGGTAGAAGCGCTGGTCGTACTTGGCCTTGAGGTCGGGGTAGGCGCGGTCGAAGTTCTCCCACCAGGCCATCAGCGTCCGGTCGTAGTCTGGCCCGATGTTCTGGAGATCCTCGAGGACGAACAGCCCCTCGATCGCCTTGCCGATCTGCGCCAGCGAGGGGGCGACCGCGTTGGGGAAGATATACTTCTCGACGAAGGGGGTGCCGTGGCGGCGGCTGCGGTTGTTGGCGATGGTGTGGATCACCGCGATGCCGTCCTTGACCAGCGTCCGGTTCACCACCTCCATCATCTGCCGGTGATTCCGGGGCCCGACATGCTCCATCATGCCGATCGACGACACCCGATCGAATGTGCCGGTGATGTCCCGGTAGTCACACAGGCGCAGGTCGACGTCGAGGTGCTTCCACATCTCGCGGCCGAGCGCGTGCTGGTCTTTCGACAAGGTGACGCCGACCACCGAGCAGCCGTACTTCTCGGCCGCGAACGCGGCGAACCCGCCCCAGCCGCAGCCGAGATCGAGCACGCGCATCCCCTTTTCCAGGCCCAGCTTGCGGCACACCAGGTCGAGCTTGGCTTCTTGCGCCTCGGCCAGCGTGCTCGAGTTCTTCCAGTAGGCGCAGGTGTAGACCATCCGAGGGTCGAGCATCCGGGTGTAGAGATCGTTGCCGATGTCGTAGTGGGCCTCGACGGACTTGCTCGACCGCGCCTTCGATTGCAGGTTCATGACGATCGCCTTGGCGGTCAGCAGGCGCAGGCGGAGGCTCCCGGTCACCTTCTGGCGAAGACCGGCGCGCATGATCTTCTCGAGGAGGACGTCGAGCGCATCGGTGTCCCACCAGCCGTCCATGTACGATTCGCCCACCCCGATCGAGGCGTCGTTGAGCAGACGCTCATAGAAGCGCGGGTTGTGGACCTGGATGTCGCCGGGACCGGGGCCGCCGATCTGGATGCCGGCCAGGTCGAACAGCTCGCGGACCAGCGCCTCGGCGCTCCCCCTTCGGCGCGCGGGCGGCGTTTCGGACTTCGGCGAGGTCGGCTCGACCGGCGGCGGTGGCGGTGGCGGCGGGGCGGCGGCGGAGCGCTCGGAAGGGGTGGCAGTGGCCATGCGTTCGTGTCCCACAGACCCAGCCGCCGAGCAAGCCCCAACGGCGCTAGTATCGGGGCAGTGGCTTCCGGTCGATCGCTCCCCCTGGCGCCCAGGGCGGCTCCGGCGCAGCGGCACCTGCCGCTGGCCCGGGAGGTCCGGGACGTCGACCGCCGCTGGCGGCCCACCCACGCGATCTGGGAAACGACCCTGAAGTGCGATCTCGCCTGCCGGCATTGCGGCTCGCGCGCCGGCCGGGAGCGTCCCGACGAGCTCACCACGGCCGAGTCTCTCGATCTGGTGGGCCAGATGGCCGAGCTCGGCGTGCTGGAGGTCAGCCTGATCGGGGGCGAAGCCTATCTGAGAGCCGACTGGCTCGAGGTTGTGCGGGCGGTCCGAGCCGCGGGGATGCAATGCACGATGGTGACCGGCGGGCGTGGCGTCACGGGGGAGCTGGCGCGTGCGGCGGCGGAGGCGGGTCTGCAGAGCGTCAGCGTGTCGATCGACGGCGCCGAGGCCGCGCACGACAGCCTGCGCGGGGTGGTTGGATCCCACCGAGCGGCGATGGCGGCGGCCCGCCATTTACGGGAGGCCGGGCTGCCCGTGGCGATCAATACGCAGATCAACCGATTGTCGCAGGCCGACCTTCCCCAGGTGCTGGAGACGGCGATCGCGCTTTCCGCGCACGCCTGGCAGGTGATGTTGACGGTGGCGATGGGGCGGGCGGCCGACGCGCCCGATCTGCTGCTGCAGCCCTTCGACCTGCTTCAGCTGTTTCCCTTGTTGGCGCAGCTCAAGCGGCGCTGTGTCGAGGCGAAGGTGCGTCTTCTGCCCGGGAACAACATCGGATATTTCGGCCCCATCGAGTCGCTCTTGCGGAGTGAGTTCCCGGGCGGGCACCGCGGATCGTGCGGCGCGGGCTGTTCGACCCTCGGCATCGAAGCGGACGGGGCCATCAAAGGGTGCCCTTCGCTGCAGACCGTTCCCTGGACGGGCGGCAACCTCCGCGACGCGTCCCTGCGCGACATCTGGGAGCGCTCGGCCCCGTTGCGGGTCATGCGGGATCGAACTGTGGACGACCTTTGGGGGTATTGCCGGTCCTGCTACTATGCGGACGAATGTCGGGCCGGGTGCACATGGACGGGATTCAGCCTGTTCGGTCGGGCAGGGAACAATCCCTTGTGTCATCACCGCGCACTGGAGATGCAACGCCAGGGTCGGCGCGAACGGCTGGTCCAGATCGAGCGCGCCCCGGGCGCTCCTTTCGATCACGGCCTCTATGAGATAGTCATCGAGGAGGTTCCATGACTGCGCTCAGCCCCTGCCCCTCTTGTCGCCGCCATGTCCGTGCGGGGGAGGCCACCTGTCCATTTTGCGAGACGAGGCTGGCGGGCTCGGCGCCGTCCGTTGCGTCCCCCACGCTTGCCCCAGCACGCGGGCGCCTGAACCGAACGGCGCTCTTCGCGGCAGGTGCGACGTTGGTCGGGATGGCGGCCTGCGGCTCGACGCTGCCCAGTCCTCTGGCAGACGGCAGCGCGGGTGGTGCCGGGGGAACATTCGGGCAAACGGGTGGCGCTGGCGGGGCGAGAGGTGGGGCGGGCGGCGGCGCCGCGGCCGGCGCGGGCGGCGCCGGAGCCGCCAGCGGCGGCATTGGCGGCGACCTGGGTGGTTCCCCCGATGCAGCGATAGACCGTTTCGCGATCCCGATCTACAGCGCGGCTTTTCCGCCGAATACCGATCGCTAACCGACTCGGCTCGCCGCCCCGATGCGGAATTCCTGATAACTATTGGTCAATTCTTCGGTTTGTTGCGCGAAGGGCGTTGATCTTCGCCCAGGGTGCGTTATATCCCACATCGGAAACGTTCGATGGGGTGCAGGTCGGTCATCTTGGTCGTGGGGTTGGTCGTCGGGCTCTCGCCCGTTGCGGCGCTTGCTGGAGATCAAGACACCGCGCCTTCGGATTCGGATCTGATGTTCGAGGCGCTCAAGCAGTGGCGGGGCGAATCCCCCAGCGACAGCGCGGCCGTCGATCGACTGCTCGCGGCCGCCAAGCGGGAATCTCGAAGGCGCGAGGAATCCATCCGGCATGGCGCGACGTCGACCTATTGGCGGGATCCGTTCGCGGACGATCCCGACCAGCTGATCCCGGTGCGCAAGGAAGATCGCGATCTGCTGGACAACTTGCGTGAGGGATCGCGCGCGCGGGCGGAGATGGTGATGGCGCAAACGGAGGCCGCCGCCGCCCGCGCCGACGCCGCCGCCGCGCGAACGGAGGCCGCGCGCGCTGAAAGGCTGGCCGCCCGGGCGGAAGCGCAAGCCGCCAAGCGGCAGGCCGGTTGCGCGGATCTGGGCGCGCGCCACGAGGGCCGCGCCGGACGAAACGCCGACGCGGTCGGCTCGACGCCGTCGGGCGAATCGGCGGGGGGGG
>CALAOV010000170.1 GCA_937889515.1 uncultured Myxococcales bacterium
CCAACATGCCGCACTTGCGTACAGGTTTGTTCGGAATGTCTTGGCGTTCAGCTGCGCTCGGCGTCGTTCACGCGCCGCGGACTGCGCGCTCGTTGCGGCATGCAGCGAAGTGGTGCACCGCGAACACAGACCTAGCGTGGCGCGCCGGCGCCGTCAGCGAGGCGGGCGACCAGGGCGCGGGCCTCGATGTCGTACGGATCGACGGCCAGCGCGCGGCGCAGCCACTCGCCCGCGCGCCCCGCTTCGCCGTCGGCCGCGGCGATCTCCGCCAGCAAGGTCAGGCCTCGGACGTCGCGCGGATTTGCGCCGACGAGGATGCGGGCGAGGCTCTCGGCGGCCCCGCGCGCGCCCGCGACGAAATACGCGCGGGCGCGCAGCTCGGCCGCCGCGCGTGAATCCAGGCTGGACAACACCCGCTCGGCCTGGCGGGTTTGACCGAGGACGATGAGCAGGCGCGCCAGATTCAAGCGCGCCGCCGCGTAGAGCGCGGGCTCGGCGCCGAAGCGCGCCGCCAGCCCGTTCGAGATCGCTTCGATGGTCGCGCGATCGTCGAGACCGAGCGCCCTCCCCGCGCGCGTGAACAGCACCTCGTATCCGTCGGTGTAGACCAGCCGCCAGGTCGGATCGCCGGCGAGGTGGCGAATCAGGCCAAGGTAACGATCGGGGTAGGAGGTGGTGAGGACCACGGCGTTGAAGTTTTCGGTCGCGTCCAGCGCGTCGAAGCGGGCGGGCTCGTCGAAAAGCGCGAGGTATTCGGCGTACTCGGCGCCGGTGTGCAACACCAGCCGCGTGTCGATGTAGGGACGCAGCGCGGGCCGCGTGAAAGTCAAGTATCCGCCGTGCTGGTCGGGCGCGAAGATCGGCCCGACGATCCCGAGCGCGGCGAGAACCCGCGCCGATTCTGTCGGAAAATGAAACGGCGTTGGCGTGCACACCGGCGGCTCGCGCGCTTGGACGACCCCCGCCAGCGCCAGCTCGGCGCCGAGCACGAGCGACAACGCCCAGGTCGCAGCGCGCGTGCGCCCGCGCGCCCCACCGAGCCAGGCGATGGGCACCACCTCGAACCAGCGTGACACCGTCGGCGCCACCGCGATCGCCGTCAGTGGCGCCGCCACCCAGTAAAACAGCAGGACATTGCGGTTGGCCATCACGGCCAAGCCGGCGAAGGCGAGCAACACCAACAGGTGCGCGAGGTGAAAGCGCGGCCGCGCGATTACGAAGGCCGTCGCGAACGCCGCGAGGACCCACTTGAAGTGACCGATCTGTTCGGGCGCGGTCCGTTCCAGGATGAAGGGAGGCACGTTCTCGGCGATGGCCGTGCTGAAGATATTGGCCTGCTGGGGTGTGAGGCGCGATAGCAGCCGCGCCGGCAGCGCTACCGCGCTCCACCCGAACGGCGTCACGAAGGTCGCGAGCACGCAGAGGCCCAGCGCCACCGCCAGGGGGCGAATCGACTGCGGCGGCTCACGCTCGAAGGGCCATGCCCGGCTCCGCGCGACGTGCGACAACCAGGCGCCGGCCAGGTACGCCGCCACCAGCGCCGGACCGAGCGGAGACAGGCCCTGGCAGTTGCTCCAAACCACCTGACATAGCGGCAACACCCACCACGCGCGCCGGGTCTGAGCGCCGACGCGCAGTGACTCGAGGATCGACAGAAAGATCGCCAGGAACAGCAGCGTCACGATCACCGGCCGCAGGAGCAGCAGGTGACGCGCGAGGAACAACAGACCCAGCAACGCGACCGCGCAGATCGCGCGCCCGACGTCGGCCCCCGCGCGGCTCCGCTCCGCCGCGCGCACCGCCACCACGGCGCCCGCCGCCACCAGCGCCGCCTTGATCACCACCAGCCCCACCAAGCCCACAACCCGGTAAATCAGATAGACCCCGAGCTGAAACAGCCAGTGAACATCCACCCACGCCCGCCCAGCCGCGCTCAGCGTGAAGGGATCCGCCCGCATTAGCGCGCGCCGGTGCAGCATCTCGCGCCCGGCGGCCAGGTGCCAGTAGATGTCCCCGTCGGAGATCGGGCCAAGCGCGATGATAACCGAGCCCAGCGCCACCGCCGCGAAGATCAGCAGGCGTTGCGTGGACCGGCGATCCGCGGGCGCTGGCGAACGCTCAGAAGCAGAAACAGACACGAACCCATTCACCGGGGAATTCCGCCCAACCTCGGCGGCGTTACTTCCAGGGAAACCAGCCGTGGGATTGCATCAGATTGATGAGACGCCATGCCCACACCTGGTGGCCGAGCATGTCGAAGTGGTGGTCGTCCTGCATCTCGATGTTGTCGTTCGGGCCGTCCGGTCCCGGGCCCAACCCGGTGGGAACCAAAACCAGATTCGAAATGAGCCCCGGAAGCATCCGGGTCAGCGGCTCGATGACCACGCCGACCGACCCCGTGGGCGCTAGATCGCCGGTGGCGTTCTGCTCGTAGTCGCAGTACATCACGGGGAGATTCGGTTCGCCTAAATCGGCGCGAATGTCGGAGACAATCTGCTGCACGCGACCGGGATAGCCCGGTTGATCCGCGGTCGGCAGGTGGCGTTCGGTGATTCCCAGCATGATCACGATCGCGCCCCATGTCACGTTGCCCTTCAACATCATCGCGCGGTTCGTTATGAACGACGCGTAGAGGGCTCCGGGGGCACCATTGATCGTCTTCAGATAGTCCTCCGTCGTATCCGAGCCAACGCCGCGACCGATCGAGATGAAGTTGTAGCCGCTGCTGCTGGAGACCTGCGCGGCCGCCATCTTGAGAATGGCCGTGCCCGGTCCAGCAAACGTCATGGTCCCTTCTGGCGCGGTCGGCTCCTTCGCGAGGACGAAGATCGTCCCCGTCTGATAGCTCCAGAGGCCGGGCTGGGTGTCGTAGAAATAGGACATCAGGCTGGTGGGCACGGTCGCCTGCCCACGCATGTTCGAGTGCCCGAAGTGAATGAAGACGATCGCCTTTTCCTTGGGCACGAAGGTCCCGTTGATGGTGACGCCGGCCCCGCTCCCTCCGGAGCCGGTGCTTCCGCCGCTGCCGGCCGCTTGGCCACCACTTCCGGCGGACTGGCCGCCGGATCCCGTTGTCTGACCACCCGAACCGGATGTCTGACCCCCGCTGCCGGTGGACTGGCCGCCCGAACCCGAGGACTGACCACCCGACCCCGATGGCTGGCCGCCGCTGCCCGACGACCGGCCGCCCGATCCCGACGTCTGGCCGCCCGTACCAGACGAGCCGTTCCCACCCATTCCGGGAAGGGATTGGGTATGGATCGAGACGCCACAGCCAACTCCGATGGTCAACGTGACCGCGGTACCAAAGATCGCCGCGAAGCGGCGCCCATTTCGTGCCAAGGCATTGACGTCAACCATGGTTTTTCTCCTTCATGTCCCCAAACTCTGTACGCGGAATCCGCCAAATTCATCAAAACGGCGAGACGGCCAGACCGAGCGCGACCAACCAGGTTCCCCAACCCCACGTTGGAGGAGGCACGCCGCCACCGCTGGGATGCCCCACATACTGATAAGGGACCGACGCCCCAAGCACCAGGGCCACCCAATCGGTCGACCATTCCAGCGAGAAATTTGCGGCGGCGAGGAACAATCCGCTGTTTTCTTCCTGAGTCATGTCCCGGTCGTGCCCCGTGAATCCGGTCAGGGAAAGTCCGACAGCGGGAACAAATGGTCCGAGGAAGTAGCCCGCATAAGCGTATCCCGAGGCGCTGGGTGCGCGGTAGTTGTCGAGCGGAGAATTCTGACCGCCCCGCCATGCAGCGACGCCACCGAGGATTACCACGCCCCAGACTTGATCCATCGTGTGGTCCAAAATGGCAGCGCCCGTGACCTTTCCGAACCCGAGTTGCTGCTGTTGATGGAGGTAACCAAGCCCTGTAGCTTGCGCTTTGTACGTGCCGGTGGGCAGCCCGAGAACGAGCGTCAGCGCGTTGTTGTTGATGCTTCCGAACCTTCTAGTCCCCTGCAAACTGATGTCCCCAAGTCCCGCGTTTGTCACGTCAACTCCGGGCGTTGGCGGGATCGTCTGCGGGGAATACAACATGAATGGATCGTCGAGGTACTTGTAGACGTACGGGATGTTGATGCCGGCGTTCCATTTCTGGTCATCGCCAATATCTTTGGTGATCAATGTATTTACGAAGAAATCGCGCTCGAGGTTCGGAGCCGACCCGAGCTGGCTGTAGGTTCCCTGAACCTGCACGTTGAACAAGCCGCCGGTGGCTCCGCGGCCGATCCACTTGATGCCGGCCGACCCGGTCGCGCCGCTCGAGCCGCAGCCGCCGATGGTCTGCCAGCTGGCGAGCACCGGGCCGAGCTCCTCGACGCGCACCATCAGCGCAGGATCCGTGTCGCTCGGCGACGATGCGCGCGACACTTCCTCCGACAGCGCGACGACCGTCGCCGAGCGTCTAACGACGCCGTCCGCGCCTACCGCCACGTCGAGCTGCCGCAGGACGCGCGCGGCCTCGCGCCGGCGGGCGAGCGTCGGGTAAAGGGCCGCGGCGAGCAGCACCAGGGCGAGCAGCCAGGGGAGGCGGGGGCGCATCATGCTGATCAATACCGCTTGGGGACCACGCAAGCGATAATTTTCGGAGACGCTGATACCACCCTATCACGAGGGCCCTCCGTTTGATAGAGGAAGAGCGCGGAACGACATGGTCTTCAGCAGCCACGTTTTTCTTTTCTACTTCCTGCCCCTGGTGCTGGGCATCTATTACCTGCTGCCGTTCCGCGCACGCACCGCGCTGATCGCCGCGTCGAGCTACGTGTTTTACGGCTGGGCCAACCCGATCTGGGCGGTGATCATGTTCTTCGGGTCAAGCGTCGATTACATCTGCGGCCTTGGTCTGGTGCGGCTGTCCGGGCTCCCCGACCAGGTCGGGCTGCCGCCGGTGATCGGGCGCGAGGTCCCGCGCACGCGCGCGATGAAGGCCATCCTGACCGTGTCGATCATGACAAATCTCGGTTTACTCGCCGCCTTCAAATACACCGGCTTCGTCGCCGAGAACTTGAACGGCCTGGCGCGGGCCCTGGGGCTGGGGCCGCACGCCGTGCCGGTCCTGCACATCGTCCTGCCCGTCGGGATCTCGTTTTATACCTTCAAGGCCATGAGCTACGCGATCGACGTCTACCGCGGCGACGCACGTCCGATGCGCCGCTTCACCGACTACCTGTGCTTCGAAGCGTTCTTCCCCGATCTGGTGGCGGGCCCGATCATTCGCTACGCCGCCATCGAGGAACAGATGCGCGTGCGGCGCCACACTCTCGAGAAATTCGCGCGCGGGGTGGCCTTTCTCGCGTTCGGCATGGCGAAGAAGACGTTGATCGCGAATCCGATGGGGCACGTCGCGGACACCGCGTTCGCCGCCGGCGCGCTGCACTCGCACGACGCCTGGTTCGGCCTGCTGGGCTACGCGTTCCAGATCTACTTCGATTTCTCCGGATACTCCGACATGGCGTGCGGCCTGGCGTTGATGATGGGCTTCGTGTTGATCCAGAACTTCGATTCGCCCTATCAGGCGGATAGCATTACCGACTTCTGGCGGCGCTGGCACATCAGCCTGTCGACCTGGCTGCGCGACTACCTGTACATCCCTCTCGGCGGCAACCGCAAAGGCGAGCGGCGCACCTACGTCAACCTGATGATCGTGATGTTGCTGGGGGGGCTGTGGCACGGCGCCAGCTGGAACTTCGTGTTGTGGGGCGCGATCCACGGCGGGATGTTGGCGTTCGAGCGGGCGCGCGGGCGCGACACACGCAAGGGCGCGGGCGCGCGCCGGCAGCTGCCGCGGGCGGTGCGGGTCGCCGTCACGTTCTTCGTGGTCTGCCTGTCGTGGGTCTTCTTCCGCGCCAAGACCCTGGGACAGGCGGTGACCTATCTGAAGTCGCTGTTCGGGATCGCGGCGCTGACGGCGGCGTCGGACGCGCCGGCCGGCGCGCTTTACACGCGCTATCATGTGACGATCGTCGCGCTCGGCGCCGTGCTAGTGTGGGGCGCGCCCAACACTTGGACCTTCACGGCGCGGCTCTCGATGCCCCGTGTGGCGGGAGGGCTGGCCTTGCTGGCGTTGTCGATCCTGATCATGTGGACGCAAAGCGCGAACCCCTTTCTCTATTTTCAGTTCTGACGCCGTCCTTCGAACACATGTCGCCCACGGAAAACAGGCCCGCTGCAGCCGGCACCCCCGTCGCGCGTCCCGCGCGACGGGGCGGGCCCACCGATCCGTCGCACGACGAGGAGCTACGGCGCGGCATCCTGCACACGGACGTCTCGCGCAAGGTGGCCGGCGCGCTGGTGCTCGTCTTCCTGCTGGTGATCTACGGCGTCCCGATCGGGCAGGCGATCCGCGACAACGTCAACGGAGACGACGCGGTCTTGCTCGATCTCTTTCGGCGCGAGCCAACCAAGGAGAACCTCAAGCAGTTCGAGGACGATCTTGACAAGGCATCTAGGCCGCGCGAATACGTCCGTCCGCGGATGCAGGCGGTGCTGACCAGGTGGGGAGGCTACGGCAACAGTAAGGCGGTGATCGGACGCGATGGGTGGCTGTACTACGGACCGGGCGTGACGGCGGTGGGTGGCCCGGGGTTCTTGAATCAGGCCATCATGGAGAGCCGGCAGAAGGCGGCGCTCGACGCGGGCGATCCGCCGATCTCACCGGATCCGCGCCCGGCAATCCTGGACTTCGCGCGCTTCCTCGCCACCCGCGGCATCAAGCTGGTGGTGTTCCCGGTGCCCGACAAGGCCAGCCTGCAGCCGGTGGAGCTGCACGGACGGCGCCGCGATCTCGGGCGCCCGCCGGCGCGCAACCCGGACGCGAATCGGTTCGCCGACGAGCTGCGGGCGGCGGGCGTGCTGGTCTTCGATCCCAGCCCCGAGCGCTTGGTCGCGGGCGCGGCACCCCATTTTCTGAGACAGGACACGCACTGGACGCCGGCCTGGATGGAGACGGTCGCCGCCGCGCTGGCGCGCTTCCTGATCGTGAACGGGGTCCAGTCGCCGTCGCCCACGCCGGCGAGCGCCGCGCGGCGCTGGCGCGCGGTCGACAAGACGGTCGCGCGGGTGGGCGACGTGACCGACATGCTGGGCCTGCCCGAGGGGCAGACGCTGTTCGTGCCGCAGACCGAGACCATCCACGAGGTGCACGACGCGCAGGACAAGCTCTTCGAGCCAAGCGAGCAGGGCGAGCTTTTGCTCCTCGGAGACAGCTTCACCAACGTCTTCAATCTGGAGCAGATGGGTTGGGGCGCCGCCGCCGGCTTCGGCGCCCACCTGGCGCGGGCCCTGGGCCGCGACGTCGATGTGCTGGCCCAGAACGACGCCGGCGCGCACGCCACCCGCCAGCTCCTGTTCAACGCGCTCTCGGGCGGCGAGGATCGGCTGGCCGGAAAGAAGGTCGTGGTGTGGGAGTTCGCCTCGCGCGAGCTGGCGGTGGGTGACTGGAAGCCGATCGCCTGGTCGACGCTGGCGGCACCCACTCGTCCGACGCCGGAGCCAGCGGCCCAGGAGCTGGCGCGATGACGAGCCTGGCCCTGGTGACCGGCGCCGCCGGCGAGGTCGGCGCGCGCCTCGTACGGCGGTTGCGCGCCGACGGGTGGGAGGTGCGGGCCCTGGTGTTGCCGCGCGATCCGCTGCGCGCGCGGCTCGACGGCCTGGGCTGCGACATTCGCGAGGGCGACGTGCGCGACCCGGCATCCCTGGCGCCGGCGCTGGCTGAGGTCGACACCGTGCTTCATCTCGCGGCGGTGATCCTCGCGCGCGATCCCGCGCTTTACGAGACCATCAACCGCCAGGGGACCGCGCACCTGGTAGCGGCGGCAGCGGCGGCCGGCGTGCGCCACTTCATCTACGTGTCCTCGGCGTCGGTGGTCTATCCGCGCCTCACGCCCTACGGCCGCTCGAAACTCGCGGCCGAACGTCTGGTGCAAGCCGAGCGGCGCTTCGCGCACACCATCGTCCGACCGACGCTGGTCTACGACCGGACCGGAGGACAGGAGTTCAACATCTTTCGCGCCCACCTGAGCCGGTTCCCGATCGTCCCCTTCATCGGTCCCGGAACGGCGCTCAAGCGTCCGGTCTTCTCCGACGACGTCGTCGACGGCCTGGCCCGCACCGCCGGCAATCCGGTCAGCCACGGCAAGACCTACAACCTCAGCGGGGGCGAGGCGATCTCGCTCGACGGCCTGGCCCGCCTGGTGCTGGCGCTGGAGGGTCGCACGAGGCCCATCCTGCACCTCCCGGTCCCGCTCTGTCGGGCGCTGGCCGCGGCGCTCGGGCGGGTGATGAAAGACCCTCCGCTCACGCCGTACGCCATAGCCGGATTCACCAACGACGCCGACCTGGACCCGGCGGCCGCGACGGCGGATCTCGGGTATAGTCCGCGCGGCATCCGCGCCGGACTGGCGAGCTGTTTTTCAGCCTCGACGTCGACGCCCGCGGCCGCGACGCCGCTGAAGGCGAACGAAACGGTCGGGGGAGCCATCCACCCCACCGACGGGAGGGCAGCATGAGCCGGCACCACGGAACGTCCACACCACGATCCATCACCGGGAACGCCCGGCCCGCCGCCGCGCGCGGCGCGCACCTGGTCCGCCTCGCGGGTGTGGCGGCGCTGCTCGCGTCCTGCGCCACCGTCGGCGCCGGCTCTCCGACTGGCAGCGAGGAGCAACCCGACGACAGCGAGAAGAAGGCGATGGTCGCGGTCGGCGGCAAGGCGCAGGCGCAAATCGTCTGGTCGAGCTCGCGGGTAGGAAACCACGATCTGTTCGTGATGAACAGCGACGGCTCGAACATCCGCCAGATCACCCGCGGCGAGGAGGTCGACTGGTTCTCCCGATTCTCGCCCGACGGCACCAAGATCCTGTTCACGCGCAGCAAGAAGGGCTGGGTCTTCGAACGCGACGCCAACACCGACGGCAAGTGGGACATCTACACCGTCACCCCCGACGGCAAGGACGTGACCAAGGTCGTCGACAACGCCAGCTGGGGCGGCTGGCTCTCGAACGACGAGATCGTCTATGTCCGATCGACGGCGGTTTTCCGCCGCAAGCTCGGCGGCGGCGCCGAGACCTTGCTGGTCGACAGCACGAAGGTGAAGGATCTGGACGACGCGCTGTTGCAGCAGCCCGAGATCTCGAAGGACGGCAACTACATCGCGATCACGCTGCGCGGCTCCAAACGCGAGACCGGGATCTGGGACGTGCGCAAGAAGACGTGGACCCGCACCGGGGAGGGCTGCCAGATCAACTGGACCCCGGCGGGCGACGCGGTCTACTGGGTCCACCCCACCGGCAACGGCGGCAGCCGGGTGCTGGAGATGCCCATGGTGGACGGGAAGGCCGCCAAGAGCGACTCCGATCTGGACGCGCTGACGTTGATCGACATCCCGGGCCGGCGCTCGCACGAGTACTTTCCCGAGTTGTCCGCCGACGGTAAGTGGCTGGTGTGGGCGGCCACCCAGCGCGGGCACGACCACGACATCGCGGACTACGAGATCTACCTGTGGGAGGTGGGTACGCCCGCCGCGGACGCCGTGCGCCTCACCTATCACTCGGGCAACGATCGTTGGCCGGACATCTTCATCCCGGCCGCGGCCCAGAGCGCGCCCACCACCTCTTCGCCCCCCGCGGCCGAGAAGGAAAGAGCGAGCGCCGGCACTACCACCGGCAGCGCTGACGACGACGCGGCGGGCTCCACCACCGGCAAGAAGAAGTCGAAGGGCAAGAAGAAGCACCCGTGAGGCCAGCCCGAGCTCCATGAAGTCCCCCGTGCCACGCGCTGGGGCGGCGCGCCGCCGACCGCGTCCGTCGCCGGCGGCCGCTTCCCGCACGACGGTGACGCGCCTCCCGGTCGGCCGCCGCCCCACCCGCATCGCGGTGCTGGGCGCGGGCGGCTTCATCGGTTCGCACCTGGTCCCGGTGCTGGCCGCGCGGCCCGGCGTTTCCGTCGAGGCGGTCGACGTCAACTTCGACAAGCTGGCCGCCGGCGAGGCGCGGGTCACACGCATCGAGGCGCGGGTCGGGGATCCCGGCCTGTTGGAGCGAATCACAGAGCGCGCGGACATCGTCATCTCGCTGACGGCCCTGTGCAACCCTGCGCTCTACAACACCCAGCCCATCGAGGTAATCGACGCCAACTACACCGACCTGGTGCCGCTGGTGAAGCTGTGCACGGCGCGGGCGCGCTGGCTGATTCACCTCTCGACCTGCGAGGTGTACGGCCGGGTCGCGCTCGACGTCGAAGGGCGCGCGATGACCCGCATGGACGAGGAGGAGACCGCCCTGTTCCTCGGTCCGGTCCAGCGCGAGCGCTGGAGCTACGCCGCGGCCAAGCAACTGCTGGAACGCCTGATCTGGGCGCACGGCCTGCACGCCGGCTTGAAGTTCACCATCGTGCGGCCCTTCAACGTGATCGGGCCGCGCATGGACTTCATCCCCGGCGTGGACGGCGAAGGGATCCCGCGCGTGCTCGCGTCGTTCATGCACGCACTGTTGTCCGGTGCGGATCTGATGCTGGTCGACGGCGGCGTCCAGCGGCGCTCGTTCGTCGACGTCGGCGAGTTCGTCGACGCGCTGGCGCGCATCGTCGACCGTCCAGCCGCCTGTCAGGGGCAGATCCTGAACCTGGGCGGCGACCTCAACGACGTCAGCATCCGGCAGCTCGCGCGCGCGGTGGTGACCGCCTTTCGCGCGCTGCGGCCGAGCGCCCCGAGGCCGAAGCTGAGGACCGTCCCGGCGGCGACTTTTTACGGGCCCGGCTACGACGACTCGCTGGTGCGCATTCCCTCGGCGGCCAAGTCCGAGCGGTTGCTCGGCTGGCGGCCGCGCGTCCGGTTGGCCGAAATGCTGCCGGGTATCGTTGCCGATTACCTGGCGCGCTACGAGTCGCGCGTCGACGCCGCGCGGACGACGACGACTGCGCGCGCCGAGGCCGGCGGTCGAGGCGCGCGGTGAAGCTTGTGGTCGTGGTGCCGGCCTACAACGCCGCCCGCCACCTGCCCGATCTGCTGAAACGGATCCGCGCCGCCCGCCCGCCGGGCTTGGCGCGCGTCGTGGTGGTCGACGACGGCAGCACCGACGACACCGGTCGCCTCGCGCGCGAATCTGCGGACGCCGCCGGCGATCTCACCGTCGTCGCGCGGCCCCGCAATGGGGGATACGGTGCCGCGATGAAGGACGGCCTGACGGTGGCGCGTCAACTTGACGCGGACCGGGCGGCCTCCGTGCACGCAGACGGCCAATACAGCCCCGAGGTGCTCGCTGATCTCCTGGCGACGCTCGACCGCCGCGGCCTCGATCTGTTGCAGGGCTCGCGCATCGCCGGCGGCGGCGCGCGCTCAGGCGGAATGCCGCGCTACAAGGTTGCCGGCAACTGGGCCCTCAATAAGCTCGAGCGCCGCATCTTTGCCTTGCCCCTCAGCGACTTTCACAGCGGCTACCTGGTGTATGGCCGCCGCGCCCTCGCGGAAATCCCGTTTTCCCGCCTGAGCGACAGCTTCGACTTTGACATCGAGGCCATCGCCGCTGCGCGGGCTCGCGGCCTCGCGGTCGGCGAGGCCCCCATCCCCACCCACTACGGCGACGAGATTTCGCACCTCAACCCGCTGACTTACGGCCTGCGGGTGTTACGGGTCATGTGGCGTTTCAAACGAGGACTCTATGACCCATAACCGAATCGGTCTGATCGGCGGCGCGTTCGCCGCGTGTGCTCTCGCGGCCTGCGCCACCTCCGGCGCGCGCTTTCCCTGGCCGGCGCGCGGACCGGCCGCCGTCGCCACCCGCGCCGACGTCACCACTGTCAACCCATCTTACCGCCGCGTGACCTCGCAGGTGCTGGTGCGGCGGATCAGCCGCCCCACCCGCGCCGGCCTGGACTACGCCGCGTACCACGCCAACTTCATGAACGCCGATCCCGCTCCCGAGGGCGCGGCCGCGCGCGCCGCCGGCAAGGCCCCCGACACGAGCCATCCGTTCGCGGGCGCGCTCGCCGTCGAATCGCTGACCGGATCCATCGCGGCGACGGCGCTCACTGGCGCGGAACGGACGCGCGCGCTGGCGGTGGCGCCGCTGGTCGAGCTCCTGACCTCGAAGCACGTGCCGGGCTCCGACCGCCTGGAGGATGTCGCCGAGCGCATCCGCACCGAGAGCTGGGGGTTAGCGGGCGGCCCGCAGATCGTGCGGCAGACCCCAGCCGAGATCTTTCTTCACCAGCCCGCGCCTGGTGGTCCCGTCGAGGTGTGGATCAAGGTCGAGTTCGCCCCCTGGTTCACCGACTTCGCGGCGATGCCCGACGAGGACGGCGACGGCTTTCCCGAGATCTATGGCCGCGTCCCGGCCTACGCGCTCGGCGACGCGACGGAGATCGTGCGGTACATCCGCACCGAATACGAGGGACGGAGCCTGTCACCGACGGAGGTCAAGGGCTGGGCCCATCAGCTCGCCTCGTACTGGTACCCGTCGTACAATACGGATCTGGTCGCCGCGCCGACCGGTTGGCCGGCGGACGACACCGAGCCGGCGATCAAGCACGAGCTGGGTGGTCTGCGTTTCCCGTCGCCGACGGTGGTCATGCGCGGCAAGCCGCAAGGCAACCCGGTCTACAATATCTTCCTGGTCGAGGGCGAAGCGGGCGGTTCGGCGGCGTCTGCCCCCGCCGTCGCGATCACCCCCGCCGTGAAGTTGCCGCCCAGCGTGCCCTCGCCCGCCCCGGCCGCGACCGTCGAGGCCGTGCGCGCCGAATTGGCCGCACACGGCGCCTCGTGGTCGGCCTGGCTGGCGGAGCTCGCGCCGCTGCACGCTGCGTTGAAGAGTCGCCTCGCGGCGATGCCCGAGGGGTCGAAGGCGCTGGCGGGCGCCGACGGATTCTTGTTCTTTCGCCAATCGCTGGCGTACGTGCTAGGCGGCGATCTGGGCAGGCAACACCACGATCGCAATCCGATCCCGGTGATCGTCCAGTTCGGCAAGCTCCTCGCCGCCCACGGCGCCGACTTCCTGTTCGTTCCGGTCCCCACCAAGGTCGAGATTTTTCCGGACCGTGCCGCGACGCCCCCGGACACGAAGGAGGCGCAGCCGGACTTCGCGCGGTTCGCCGGCGCGGTGGTGAACCCCTTCGAGCGAAAGTTCCTCCTCGAGCTCGGCGAAAAGGGCGTCGAGACCGTCGATCTGTTGCCGGCTTTTCTGGCCGAGCGGGCCAGGGGCCCGACGACGGGAGAGCCCCTGTACCAGGCGCAGGACACTCACTGGACCAGCCGCGGCCTCGAGCTGGCGGCGAGGATCGTCGCCGAGCGGGTCAAGCGCTACCCCTGGTACAAGGGCCTCGTCGCGCACCGGCGTACCTACAAAACCAAGGACGCCTCCTTCACCCGCCACGGCGATCTGCACTCGCGGCTGCCTGAGGCGGAAAAGTCCGGGTATGCCCCTGAGACCCTGATCGGCCATCAGGTGGTGGCGGCCGACGGCGCGCTGTACGAGGACGATCCGGACAGCCCCATCGTGCTGCTCGGCGACAGCTTCACCAGCGTCTACCAGCTGATGGACTGCGAGCACGCCGGCGTGTCGGCGCACCTGGCGAAGGAGCTCGGCGCACCCGTCGACCTGGTCATGAGCTACGGCGGCGGCCCCAACGTCCGGCAGAAGCTGCTGCGCCGGGGCGCCGACGCGCTGTCTAGCAAGAAGCTGGTGATCTGGATGATGACGGCCCGCGATCTCTACAACTTCTGGGAGGGCTGGCAGCCGGTGGCAAAAAAGGAAGCCGCAATGAGGACCAAATGAGGACGACGTGAGGTGGACGTGACGAGAGCGGATGTCACCGACGCCGCCGTGCGCGGGGGCGCGGCCGTGGCGCCCGCGCGCTGTCACCCCGCGACGCCGGCGTGTCTCGTTCTCATACTGGCGGCGTTGGCCTGTGGACGGCGCTGCCCCACCGCCGCCGATCGCCCGCCCGGCCCCGTCGCCAGCGCGCTGATCGCGTTCGCGGCTGACCTCGGCGCCGCGCCCACGGCGATCGCGGACGCGTGGTTGCAGCTGCAAAACATCGCCGCCCGTGTCGAGCGCCGCCGCCGGGGTAGCCACGCCGACGCGATCGACGATCTCGACGCGGTGGTCTTCGGGGATCTTGGGTTCGAGCGCGAGATCGCCAGCGACGATCCGCGCTTCTTCACTTTGTCGTCGGTGATCAGCGCGCGGCGGGGAAGCTGCCTGGGGTTGTCGGCGCTCTACCTGGCGCTGGGCGAAGTGCTGGACATCCCGCTCGACGGCGTGCTGCTGCCCGGCCACTTCTTCGTTCGCACGCGCGCGCCCCACCCGCGCAACGTCGAGCTTTTGCGGCAAGGCGAAGCGATGCCGGACCGCTGGTACCGCACCAAGTACGGCCCATGGCCCCAGGCGGCGGCCTCGGCGTACGGCCGGCCCGTCTCGGTGTCCGAGTTGATCGCCGTGCACTGGTACAACGCCGGCAATCACCAGCGCGCCGCGGGCGATCTACGCGCCGCCGAGGCGGACTTCGCGCGCGCGGTGGCGGACTTTCCCACCTTCGCGGAGGCGCAGGCCAGCCTGGGCGCGGTGCGCCAGTTGCGCGGGAGCCTGCCCGAGGCGGCGGCGTCCTACCGCGAGGCCGCGCGCGCGCGTGCCGATCTTCCGGGGCTGGTGCGCAACATGGCGTTGTTGAGGCAGGAGCAGCAGCTGGACTCACATTGACCAGGAGGAAATCGCGATGACGTTCCGTCGTTTCGTTCACGTGTCGATCTTGATCGCGGCGCCAGTCCTGGCGACCTCGGGCGCGCGGCAAACCGCCCGCGCCGATGGCGCTGCGGCCGCCGTCGCCGTGTCGATCAACGTCACCGCCAAGCTGGTCGAGATCCCGACCAAGTTCCCGCCCGATGATCTGTACGACTACGCGTACGTCATGCGCTACCAGGTGGTGGGCGGCCCGATGGACAAACAGTTCATTCTGGTCGCGCATTACAAGCCGCGCGAGGCGCGCGCCGCCATCAAGGATTCGATGAAGAAGTACGTCTCCGGCAAGGTCCGCAGTTTCCACCAGGGCGACGTCCACAAGCTGACCCTCGCCCCCAACCTCAAGCCCATCTGGCCGGGCGCCCTGGTCGACGAGTTCGCCGCCACCGATCACAAGAGCATCCGCTACTTCGCCCTGGTGGCGGACCCCGCATAGTCGTCGTCGCGGGCGCGACCGACGTTCCGCCCGGAATCCGGTCCGAGGCGGGATCCACAGAAGACTCACCCGGCATTTTCTCGACGACGGCATAGCTGTCCCACCGCCGCCACATTGCGGTGCTGCGCACCAGGACATTCAGTACAAGTGCGTACGCAAGTGCGGCATGCCTGTAATCACGGCGGAATTTCCGGTCCGGGGCTAGGCTTGGGCTAGGCTTCGACGTGGTCCTTGCTCTCGTGGTGCCGCGTGCGGTGCTCGTCACCGAGAACCTACTTCTCCGCCAGCAGCTCATTGTCGCCCGGCGCCGGCGGAAGCGCCCCCGCCCTCCGCCACTTCGACCGCTGGCTGATCGGCGCACTGGCAGGGCGGATCCGTCGCTTATGGAGGTGGTCCTGCTCGTCAAACCCGAGACCGTCATCGGCCGGCACTGTGCCGGATGGCGCATCATCTGGCGTCGGCGGTCTCGTCGCCCATCCGGCCGACCGCCGGTGGACTCAGGCGAACGCCTTTTGTGAACGAGTGATCGGCACTCTCCGCCGAGACTGCCTGGACCACATCATCGTGCGCGACGAGCAACACGCCGAGCGAGCGCTCGGTGCCTACCTCAGCTATTGCCTTGGCCGGCCGCACCAGGGCCTCCGGATGCAGCCGCCGGATGGCCGATTGGCACCTGGCACCGAGCCCGCCAAGGCACTAGTCCCGTCGCGTCATTTCGCGAGATTGAGAGTTCTGGTAACCGCGTCGCCCTCCCGGGACTCGCCCAAGAATCCGGTTTCCACGGCGGCCCTCCGGTGGCGGCGGTGGTCTGGACGACCAGCTGGCCTGGGGCGCGGCCAGCACCTCCCCGCCGCTGCTGGTCTCGGCGGTGCTGGCTCACTTCGGCGCGCGGACGCTCTGGACTGCTGCGAACCAGAACATTGCTAACAAATGCGTATGCAGATGCGGCATGCGTGTA
>CALAOV010000171.1 GCA_937889515.1 uncultured Myxococcales bacterium
GCCACGGTCGGCGCCGGCGTCGGGGCTGCGGCAGCGGTCGGCGGCACCTGTTGAATGACGACCGGAGCGGGCGCCGGTGGCGGCGTCGCCGAGAGGGCCATCTGCGTGGTCGAGGCGGGCGCTCCCGAGGGCCAGAACTTCATTCGGAGGAGAAACCCAGCGCCGCTGGCGGCCACCAGGAGAGCCAGCAGGCCGACCACCGGGACCTGGATCTTGTAAAACATCCCCGAGCTGTTGCTGGGGAGCGCGGCCGCGCCCGAGGGAGCGGGGATCTGGATCGCCGGCATCGGCGCCGACGTGATGCGGCCGGCGTAGGGAGATCCCACCGGGGCCAGGCGCGCCGAGAAAGGCGAGCTCGACGGTGCGGGGGCCTGCGCGGGGCTCGGCAACGAGAAGCCGTATCCCGGGCTGGGCGTGGGAAGACGCACGGCCCCGAAGCCCCCGTCGCGCCCGTACCCACCACCCATGATGGCCGATCCGAGCGGCGGCGAGCCGGCCGGCCGGCGGGGCGCCAGGACCGCTTCCAGCTCGGACGACGGTTCATCCTGATCCGCCGAGTAGGACGTGGTGGCGATCGCGTCGTCGTCGACGGAGATCGCGGCCGGCGTATCGTGCGCCAGCTCGACGCCGTCGTCGTCCTCGGGATCCTCGAACTCGTCGAGACCGGAATGGCCGGTGCGAAAGCTGGGCGAGGGGAGCGGAAGATCGAGCGAAGGCGGCACCGACTTTCGCAGCGCCCGATCGCGCTCGAAGCTGGCCTGTTCGGAGAGCGCGGTGGTGACCTCGTCGTCGTCCTCGTCCCGGCTGGCGGCGGCGTGAATCGCGGTCTCCGCCGGCTCGACCTTGGTGGCCTCCTCCTCATCGTCGTTGATCGACGGGCGGGCCATCATCGTTACCTCGTCGTCGTCGTCGTCCTCGAGGAGCGCGCGCTCGGCCGGTCGGGTCGCGGCGGTCACGCCCGGCAGCGGCAACGACGGCAGCGGCAACCCGAGCAGCGTGGGCGCCCGGCGCGGCGGCGGGGTGCTCGAGAGCATGCCGGGTGGCAGCAGCGCCGACAGCGGCGGCGGCGTCTCGGAGGCGTTGACGGTCACCTCATCCGCGACCTCGAGGGTCGACTCTTCGGACGCCACTTCGAGGGTTGACTCTTCGGACGCCTCCACCGTGACGTCCTGCGAGGAATCGACGTCAATCTCGTCAGATAGGTCTTCCAGCTGTTCGGAATCCGAGCTGTCGGAGTGACCGCTCGCGGACATCCCGGGGGGGGGCGTGATCGTCATGCCGAATACGTCCTTTCGAGCAGCCTCCCGGTTTTCGGCGCCAAAATCAAGCTGACAAGGCTACACCGATCCCTTTGACAGCGAAAGAACTGGTCTCTATGGTGCCGCGCGGTGGGGAAGACCGATCGACCGTTTCGGGGCCGCCAGACGGCGCCAAGCGTCAGGACACGCGTAGGGCAGTACCGCATCCCCCCCGACGTGGCGTCTCGGGTCCGCGCCGGGCATCCCTGGGTCTTCCGCGACGCGCTCGGACCACGCGGCATCGCCGAGCCGAGCGGCGCGGTGATCGACCTGCTGTCCGGAAACCGTGAATTCGTGGCGCGGGGGTACGTCGATCGCGAGCACGCGATCGCGGTGCGGGTGCTGACCCGCGATCCGGCCGAACGGGTGGTGCCCGGCAACGGCATCGTGGCCGGGCGGTTCGCGCGTGCGGTCCAGCTGCGCTGGGTGCTGTTCGGCGCCGCGCGTCCCCAGACGATGCGCGTCTTCACCGGCGAGAGCGAGGGATTGCCGGGCGTGAACGTCGACCGCTACGGCGACTTCGTCGTGGTCCAGTGGCTGTCGCCGGGCGCGCTCGCCTGGCGCGACGAGATCTTGGGCGCGATCGAATCGGTGCTGGCGCCGCGCGGAATCTACGAGCAGCGGCGACTCCGACCGCTGGGCGGAACCAGCCCGCCGGAGCCGGCGGTTCGCGCGCGCGGCGACGAGGCGCCGGTCGAGCTCGTCGTCGAGGACGGCGGGTGCCGCTTCGGCGTCGACGTCACCGCGCCGCTGGGGGTGGGGATTTTCCACGACATGCGCCTCGGGTGGGGGGCGGTCGCCGCCCGCGCCGCCGAGCGGCGGGTGCTGAACCTGTTTTCGTATACCGGCGCGTTCTCCGTCCACGCCGCCAAGGCGGGCGCCGCCGAGGTGGTGGCCGTCGATCTGGCGGCCAAGGTCCACGCGCGCGCGCGCCGCAACTACGAGCTGTCGGGGCTCGATCCGGCGCGCCTCGAGACCATCGCGGCCGATGCGGTCAAGACGCTGGATCGCTTCGCCGATCGCAAGCGCGCCTTCGATCTGATCGTCTGCGATCCCCCGACGTTTTCGCACGGGCCCGCAGGGCAGTTTCAGGTCGCCCGCGATCTGGCGCGGCTGGCGGCGGGCAGCGCGCTGCTGCTGTCGCCCTCGGGGTTCCTGGTGTTCGCGACGAACTCGACCAAGGTGTCGTCGGCCGAGCTGGATCGCGCGCTCGCCGAGGGTGGCGCGGCCGCGGGCATCGATCTGCGCATCGTCGAGCGGGTGGGGCTGCCGCAGGACTTTCCGGTGGCGCCCGGATTTCCCGAGGGCAACTACCTCAAGGTCGCGGTCGCCGCGCGCGTCGCCTAGCGCGTCCGACTCCGACGCCGTACGTCCCGCCGTCCGCGCCTCCGTGGGCGATAACGCCGCGCTTCGGCTCGCGATTTCGGCGGCCGCCGCGACGACTTGGGTTGCAAAGCCGGAACCGCCCTCCTAGACTTGCCTCATATTATTGCCGTGCTTCTTCTGGGGAGGAGGGGCTGGCAGAAAGCGCGGACCGATGGGGATTACGGTGAATTGGAGTGATCTGGAGATCGCCTTCGAGCGAAATTCTCCGGATCAGGAGAGTTTTCTCGATCTCGAGAACGGCGACCTACTCTCGATCGTCGAGGGGGAACCGGATGCGGCGGCGCGGCGGGCACGGGTGGCGGGAAATCCGGAGCGCTACCTGCGCGTCGACCCGGCGTCGTCGCGCGAGCAGTACCGCTGGATGGAGCGCTTCGTCACCTCGGTGGCCGAGCTGGCGCTGCGGGAGCGGCTGCTCATCTCGATCGACGGCAAGGGAGCGTTCAGGCGGTTCAAGGACGTGCTGTTGGCCTTCCCGGCCGAGCGCGAGCGTTGGTTCGCTTACCGGTCGGAGCTGCTGCACTTCCACATCCAGACCTGGCTCGATCACATGAAGATCGAGGTGGCGAACGTTCCCCCCTGGGGACACGTGGAGCAGCCCGCGGAGCTGGTGGAGATCCCACGCGCCATCCCCTCCGGCGAGGCGCCGGGCGAGATCCTGCGGCGGCAAGCGCGCGAGCTGCTCGACGAGATTCCGGCGGCGGAGCTTCCGCCGGCGCTGGCGTTTCTCGAGTTCCTTCGCGACCGAGGCCCGAGCTCACTCCTCGGCGCGGATATTCCGGAGCGCCACCGTCCCAGCCTCGACGACGACGACGAGGACGGTCACGACGACGATCTCGAGCCCGCCCTGAGCGCGCGCTAGAGAGCTGTCCTAACCCTCGGCGACGGACTTCTTCGGCGCGGCGACGTCGTCCGACCGCGCGGGCGGCGTCCAGATCCAGCCCTCGCGCAGCCGGGCGTCGTCCGCGCGCTGCCCAATGCCCGGCGGGAGAGCCCAGCCGTCCCGGGCCCAGAGAAATCCCGTGAAGGCGCAGATGACCGCCTCGAAGAGATGGTCGCTCTGAATGCAGAGCTCCCGCCAGACGCCCGGTCCGAAGCGCAGCTCGTCGGCCAGCGCCTCCAGGATCCGTGCGCGCGTCTCGCGCTCGCGCAGGTGTTTCTTGAACGGTGTCCCCAGGCCCAGCGCCGACAGGGTCGCCTTGGGATAGGCCTCGATCAGGTTTTCGTTGAGGCGAAATCTATCGGCCAGCGCGCGCAGCAGGTGCGCGGCGCGCGCCGCCAGCGGCCCGGTCCCTTGCCCCAGCCCCTCGCGCGCCAAGATCCCCATCCGGTGCGACAGATAGACCTCCGTCGTGCGCTGGGTGTACGGCGTGATCGCGGGCTTGCCCCGCCGCGCGTCCCGTCCCCGGGTCTCGTCGGCCTCGGACGCGATCGCGCGCATCTCGACCACCGCCGGATCGATGCACGCCGTCTGGCCCGGGCAGACCGGCACCAGGCAACGAAGACAGGGGGGCAGCGTCAGCGGGGCGTCGACGCAGAGGAGCGTCTCGTCGCCGTACTGGCGAATCGTCTCCAGCAGGGCGGCATCGTAGAACGGGAGCGCGCCGTTGCGGGGCGCGATGTCGACCACGGTGGCCGTGCCGCCGTCGACGCGGAGCGTGGCGAGCGCGGTCGTTTTCCCCTTGCCCCCGCCGAGGTCGATCCCGAGCACGTGGACGAAACTGCGCGATGACACGCCTCAATCAGCGTGCTGGATCCCGCTGCCACCGTCAACCGCGGACTTGCCTTTGACTTGCCGCAATTCGCTTCGTATTCTCTGCGAGAACCACGCCGGGACCGGCATCTTGCCGGCCTGGACGGAGGCTTCGAAATGCGCCGGACGCTCTTCAAGTCCAAGATCCATCGCGCGACCGTCACCCAGGCCGACCTCGACTACGAAGGCTCGGTGACGATCGACGCCGCCCTCATGCGCGCAGCCGACATCCTGCCATACGAGAAGGTACACATCTGGAACCGCACCAACGGCGCCCGTCTCGAGACCTACGCGCTGGAAGGGCCGGCGGGATCGGGCGTCATCTGCGTCAACGGAGCGGCCGCGCACCTCGCGCGCCCCGGCGACGTGGTCATCATCGCGACCTTCTCCGAGGCCAACGACGAGGCGGAGGCGCGCGGCTGGACACCCAAGGTGGTCCACGTCGACCCCCAGAACCACATCGTCCCCGTCGAGGGCGAGATCCCCGGCCCGCAGCGCCGGCTGCAGCGCGTCTGACGGACCGACCTCGACACGGACGGCCCTCGCCAAATGTCGCGCATCGAGTCCCTCAGGACCTTCATCGCGGGTCACCCGGCCGATCCGTTTCCGCGCTACGCGCTGGCGCTCGAATACAAGAACGGCAATCGGTTGCCGGAGGCGCGCGACGAGTTCGCGGCGCTCATGCGCGATCACGCCGACTACGTGGCCGCCTATCTACACGCCGGCAACACCCACCTGGCGCTCGGCGAGCGGGACGCCGCCCGCGAGACCTTCACGCGCGGCATCGAGGCCTGCGTCCGGCTGGGCGACGGCCATGCCAAGGGCGAGCTCGAATCTGCGCTGGCGATGGTGAGCGGACCGTAGCTTCGACAGGTCTGCGAGACCAGGTCGGGCTGGCTGCCTGATCTTGGAGGAGTCGGGGTACCTATCAGCCGTCGGTCGCCTGCAAGTCCAAGGTTCCGTGCCTAACCGTTTCCGCTGTCTCCTCATCGTCGTCGGGGTCTTTTCGGCCATCTCGCTGGCACCGCGTCGCGCGGAGGCCTACGCGTGGATGATCGGCCACGGGTACGCGGGCTGTGCGACCTGCCATCTAGATCCGTCGGGAGCCGGCCTTCTGAACGAGTTTGGTCGGGAAGAGGCCGCCGATACGCTGCGCTCCCACTATGGAAGCGACCCGCCGCCCGTCGAGCCGTTCTTCGGTCTGTGGAAGAATCCCGACTGGCTGCTCACAGGCGGCAGCTTTCGCGATGGGTTGTTCTTCATGAAGGCGGGCGGTACGCCTTTCGCCCAGCAAAACATCCTCATGCAGGCCGACCTGCGGCTCGGAATCGACGCGGGCCGCTGGCGGGCCGCCGGAAGTCTGGGGGTGTTGGCGAACGGAGACTTTCCGGCGGCGGTGGTCGCGTCCAATAGCGCCAGCCTGGTGGCGCGCGAGTATTGGCTCGGGTACACCTTCGGCAACGACGCCGTCTTGCTGCGCGCCGGTAGAATCAATGTGCCCTTCGGAATTCGATCGATCGAGCACACGCTATTCGTGCGCATGGCGACCCAGACGGACATCAACGATACCCAAGAACACGGCGTGGCCCTGGCGGCGCGGGGTGGCGGATTCCGCGGCGAGCTGATGGCCATCGCGGGGAACTACCAGGAGTCGCCCGACGCGTACCGCCAGCGGGGCTACAGCGGGTTTGTCGAATGGAGTCCGAGCAGCCACACCGCGGTGGGTGTCAGCAGCCTCATCACGTACGCGCGGCAGGACGTGTTGCTTCGGACAGCCAATCTACGCCAGGCCCATGGCCTGACGTTGCGTGCGGCGCCGATCGAAAAGCTGGTCTTCCTCGGCGAGGCCGACTACGTCGGTGAAGGATTGTCGGGCCAGCCGCACTGGAACGGCATCGCGACGATGTTGCAGGGGGACTTCGAGCCGTGGCAGGGGCTGCATTTCATCGGCACCGGCGAGAGCTACGGCTCCGGTCAGCCGGGCACCGACACCTCCTGGAGCTTGTGGGGGAGCGTGGCGTGGTTTTTCCTCTCGCACCTCGACGTTCGGTTCGACTACGTGCATCAGAGTTTCTCCACACCCCCACCCGAGGGGCGTATTCCGATCGAAACCTATCTGGTCCAACTCCATCTTTTCCTGTGAGCGTATACATGCGGGCTCGTTTGCTTTCCAAGTTGCTCCTGGCCGGGTCGCTGGTGGTTTGCCTGATCGTCCGGCCGGATTCGGCGCTGGCCGTTTCTCGTTTCCCCGGGAATATCACCGACTATTTCACTCCGCATCTCGGATACATGCCACCGTGCCGCCTGTGTCACATCGACGGGACGACCGGCTCGGGGAGCGTCCAAACGCCGTTCGGCATCTCGATGCTGGCGCACGGTCTGACGGGCGATCGCAGCACGCTCACTCCCGCGCTCGACGCTCTCAAAGCGGCCGCCGTTGATAGCGACGGTGACGGCGTTTCGGATATCGACGAGCTCGTGGCCGACACCGACCCCAATACAAAGGCCGACGTGCCGCTGTCGTCGAGCGATCCTTCGTACGGCTGCGCGGTGACTCCCGGGCACGGTGCCGACCAGAGACCTGGAGCGACTCTCGCGGCGGTCGCCCTCTTTTCGCTCGTCTTGCTACGGCGGCGATCTCGGTACCGTCACTAGAGCTTGCACGAAACCCCGCGACTTCGATCTGTCGGTCGTGCATTTGGTGTAAAGCCTGAAATTGTCGCGCTGAGCGCGTCGAGCGCCTCAGCTACGGCTGGAACGTCGTCGACGTCGCCAGCCGAGGAAGCCGCAACCGAGAAGGCAGCCGAGCCAGCTCTCGTCTGACGATGCGGCGCGACCGGTACCACAGCCACACCCCGCCGCCCGCGCTGGAGTGCCTTCGCCAGGCGGCGAAGCATCGCCCTTTCCCGATGACCTGTCGCTCGAAGCATCTCGGACCGGCGAGCCACCTATCCCGGAGACACCTCCCTTGCCGGCAGAGCCTCCCGCCCCAGACGCGCCCATGCCACCCGTGCTGAAGGATCCGCCGGTCCCGAATACGCCCCCCGCGCCACCAGAGCCTGCTTTCGATCCACCACCCGCGGCCCCGGCGGCGTTCATCGTCCCTCCCAGACCGCCAGAGCCGCCCACTCCGTCGCCGCCCGCACTCGTCGTTCCCCCCAAACCGCCCACGCCGGAAGCACCAGCGACTCCGCCAGAGCCTGTCGTTCCGCCCCTGCCGGTCCCCCCGGCAATACCGCCCGTATTCCCGCTTCCGACCGGCGAATCTCTGATCACCGTTCCATGGCGAACGACAGCGGTGATATCCGTCAAAGGAGAGGTCGCTGACCAGGAGATCATATCCGGACTGTTGGCGTAGAGAAATCCGACGGCGCCTTGACCGTCCAAATAGATCCTCCAGGTCCCATCGTCGAGCTCAACCACGGCCGGACCCTCCATCCCCGATCCCCAGCCTGCCCAGTCGGCCTTTCCGATGAAGGTCCAAGGCCCGGTCAACTTGGACGCGGTCGCGTGCTCGACATATCGGGTGGTCTCATTTTTCGCAAACACGTGATAAGTGTTTCCGACTTTCACGGCGAATGTATCGATGTAGTTTGGTCCGATATTCATTGCCACCGGCCCGCTCCATGACGTGAGCGAATTGTTCAGCGCGGTGAAAACATAGGGTTTGAAGTCACTGTCGGTGTTCAGCGTGTCGATGTTGGCAATGACCGTCACGGTCGACCCTTCGACGAACCATTCTGGTGCCCACACGTGTGCCAATCCTGGGACGCCCCCGTTGACCATCGTCAGATTAGTCCAGTGAATCAGGTCCGTACTGGATGCAATGCTGAAGTGATCTTCTTTGCCGCAACATCCGGCGCCTGGGGGATCCGTATAGGCGACGTAGTACCTCCCATCCACGTACTTCATGATGCTGGGATCGCGAAGTGCGCCGCTTGGTCCTGCAAATCCCGTATCCGAAACGAGCTTGAAGTTCAGCGCGTCGGCCGAATTGTAAATCGATAGAGCCTCCTGCGGTACGGCGTCTCCTTTGAACGTGGCAAAGACGTAGTTGGTCGCCTGCGCTCGACCGGCGGCGAGGATGAAGATCATGGCCAACACGAGTTTGCCAGGAAAGCCCCAAGGGATCCGCAGCCGCCCGCATTGCCGCGTGCATCGAAATTTGCGCTGCTCGCGCGCTGCGAACTGCATCCAATACCGCAAGCCGGGCACTATCCCTCTGCCACTAGACGCGTCTCTTGGACATCCCCCCTGGGTTTGCGTCGGCGCCTAGCGGCCAGGCCCAGCAGCGAGAGTAGCTCGGCAGCGGTGAGGAAGTCACTTTGAGCATCACCGGCGATGCCACACGAGCATCCACCTCCGTCGCTTGCGCTGGTCGTCGAATCACCTTGCCCACCCGCTGACGAAACACCTCCAAATCCGCCGGCACTGGGTCCGCCGCTCCCTGTTGCCGATGAGCCGCCGCTCGATCCCGCCGAACTGTCCCCTGGTCCGGACCCGCCGAAACCAGCCATCCCGCTTCCGCCGCCGCTTCCCGCCAAACCCGCCACCCCCGCCGCGCCGCCGGAGGAGCCACCCAGGCCGCCACCTGCGCCATTCGAACCGGCGATGCCGCCGGCACCGCCGGGACTTCCTCCCGCACCACCGCCGCCGGAACCGCCCCGATCTCCACCCGAACCAGCAATACCACCCGCGCCGCCCTTGCCCGTTGCGCCGCCAACTCCGCCTCGGCCGCCAGCGCCCCCGCTACCACCCTTACCGGCGGCCCCGCCAGTTCCGCCGGCAGCAGACTCGGCGGGGCAGCCCGCGCTACCCGGTCCCGGATTGTCGCGATCGAAGCCGATTCCGTCGAAGGGGACCACGATGATTTTTGTTCCGTGAGTATCGTTGGCCAGGTCCAGGCTCTTGTCGACATCGATGACCGCGAAGGTGAAAGCCGTAACGTGGCCACTCTCCATGAACACACCCGGGCGTTCCATCTTGTACCAATGGTTGACGGTCCCGTCGGTATAGCGAATGAAGTCGGTGGTCGGATCGTACGCCAAGCCCATATTCTTCCAGTTGGTGATGCCGTCCGCCGACGTGAAGTGCATCGCTTTGCGGGCGTTGTACATATTGGCGATCAGGTGATATTGCCCGCCACTGCACCAAACCACCGGGTCTTCATAGCCCTGACTTTGAAGGCTGGGAATGGTCGCTTGAATCAAGTAGGGCCCCAAGATATTGGTGTCGCTGGTCATCTCCTGGAAGGTGCGGCTGATGATCAGGAAGCTGCCGGTCGCGCTCTGCCAGATGCTCTGATTCTCCGTGGTGGCCGTCGAGATCGTCGAACCGTTGGCGGTGACCACCAGCGCGCCCTCAGATGTCCATGGGTCGGCCAACGAGGCCGACTGATAGATATTTCCGGGGCTGCGCAGCAGCACGTTGGTGCCATTATTCAGAACGATGCCAGTGACGTTCTGTTCCTTGCCGCTGAACGGCGCGGTCGTGGTGGGAAGGTAGGACCCCACGAGTGCGCCGTCGCTGACGGATCCGACGATCACGGAGTTTGGCCAGTCCGCGAATCCCTTGTTCTGGGGCCAGCGGCCCGCATAGAGGTGATATCTGCTGTCGGGGCCCTGCAGAATTTTTCCGTCCCAGTACTGCCACTGGGTGTTCGTCGAGTCTTCCAGCCCGTTGCAGACGTCGCGCGGAAGGACGCCCGGGGCACCCCAGGTATTCGATGTGAGGGGACAGATGATGGGGGTGGGCTGAAAATAGTCGATCAGCGTCTTGGTTCCGCCATCGGCGGCCCGTGCGGACGGCAAGGCGAACGCTGTACCGATCACGAGCAGGCGGGCGCCGGCTATCGCTGATCTTCGTTTGCGAAACGTGGCAGGGAGCGCATCCAGAAAGGGCCTGCTAGTCCTCATGCCCTGAACTAGGGCGCGAGCCCGGGAATCTGATGCGTCTTACACGTCGGTTTCGGCGATCCACCAGACCCGCGAGAGGGCCTGAGGGCCTCACGATCCTGAATTTACTTCACCTCCCAGCCAGGTCACCTCTCGGTACCGCGAGAACCCGACGTGCGGTATCTTCGTCGGGAAATCCATCCTCGCACTGCTTGACTCCGTTTTGAACCCAGGCGACCGTCACAAAATGACGAGGCAACACACCGCTTAACATCACGTAATTACAGGTAATTGCCGGAGTGGCGAAATGGTATACGCAGCGGACTCAAAATCCGCCGCTCGCAAGGGCTTACGAGTTCAAGTCTCGTCTCCGGCACCACCAGAATCGTTTTGGAATTCGTCGTCTTTGGCGTGCCCCGGCCGTCTACAACTGGGAGTCGCGGGTACGGGTGACCGGCAAGGAACGGGTGTGGGCTATCCGTCGAAACAACGTGGTCGACCTTCTGTGGTGGGACCCTGACCACGAGGTCTATCCGCTACCCCAAAAGTAGGACAGTAGCGGGAGACGGCTCAGGGTCTTCGGCGACCAGTTCCGCTGTCGCGTCCAGGGCCTCGGCATCGAGGAGATCCCCACGGCTCCGCGATCTCCCTGGCAGAATCCATATGCTGAACGCCTCGTGGGATCCGCGCGGCGGGAGTGTCTCGACCACGTCATCGTCCTCGGTGAGCGCCACCTCGGTGGGATTTTGAAATCCTATTTCGCGTACTACCACGGGTCACGGACGCATCTGTCTGTGAGCAAGGATGCGCCGGAGCCGAGGGAGGTGTGCCCGCCCGCCATGGGCAAGATCGAGCCTGCCGGCCATCCAGATTCAGTCTCCGCCCGGCGCGCAGATGACCGGTTGGCGAAGGACAGCCGGTAACAAGAGCGCCGCCGCGCGTTTGCTTGGTGTACACCGAAAGGCGATCGAAAGGCGGCTGGGGAAACCTGCCGAGGACCTGGCGCTACCGCTTGGGCTGCCAACATCCTTCGTCTGAGCTGCCAACTTGGTCGCATTCCGGAGGCTCATCCGACGGATATTGGGGCTCCCGGTCCAGGTATGTCTGTTGCATCGATCGCCGCGTCTTGCCTTTCCCACAGGAGAGATACTGGTGAGCTTCTCAAAGCATAGATCGCCCATTTTCGTCTTGATTGTTGCCAGTTGCACGGGGACAGTCGTCGGAGGGAAGGGAACCGGAGGCGCCGGAGGAGGCCTCGGCGGCACGGCGGGTTCGGGAGGCGTCGCGAGCGGCGGCGACCGAGGAACAGGCGGCCAGTCGGGCGGCGGCCGCGCGGGGACCGGCGGCGAGGCAGGCAGTCAGTCCCAGAGTGGCGGGATCGGAGGGACCGCCGGCGTCGCTGGGGGCGGCGGGACGAACAGCGCCGACGGCGGCGCCGCGACCGATCCGTTGCACGCGCTCGCCACCTGCACGAGCGGCATGGTATGGACCGCCGCCAGCCCGAACGATCCCTTGATGCGACCTGGGGAGGGCTGTAACGTGAGCAGTGCCTGCCATGGCGCCGGCGCAGCCGCGATATGGAGCGTCGCCGGAACGATCTATCCCACCGGACACGAGCCCAACGACTGTGAGGGGTTCAGCAACACGTCCTCGAATGGCGTAGGCATCGTGATCACGGACGCGATGGGAGGCGTCTTGCCCTTGGCGCCAAACACAGTCGGAAACTTCTACTACAGCGGAGCGTTGGCGTTCCCAATTCAGGCCAAGTTGATCTCATTCGCGACCGGCGCCGAACGCGCGATGGTGGGTCCGGTCAGCTCCGGCGATTGCAACAGCTGTCACACGCAAGACGGCAGCAGCGGAGCCCCAGGCCGGCTCACGGTTCCGTTTTGAAAGGGCGCCACGGCAGCGCGCTGGAGCGCCGCTGCCGTGGCGGAACCGTCAGCCGTTGGAAACGGGCGATCTGGGGAGCGGGGCGAGTATTTTGTATGGCGGAGCCGCGGGCGAGGGATCCGGTGGTGCGGCTGGCCGCGCGGGCGCGGGCGGAATCGCCGGCACCCCCGGCGCGGCTGGCTCGTCCGGGAGCGGCGACGCGACGGGGAGCGCCGGTTCGGTCGGTGTCGGCGGTTCGACCGGCGCGGGTGGTCGCGTGACCCTCGATGCGGGTTCGACCGGCTCGGGCGGATCGGGCGCGGGAACCTCGGATTCGTCGGGGGGTTGCTCGTGCAGTACCGGATCGGGCGGCGATTCGGTGCCGACGTTGGTCCTCCTGGCCGTGGCGCTGTTGACCGTGACGATGAAGCGAAGGAGCCGCGGCGGTGTCCCCGACCGCGCCCAGTCGACGACGCGGCTTACTTGCGCGGCTTGGCGTTCCAGATCGCCATGAGCTCCGGCGAGCCCTGCGACCGGATGCCGTTGTCGTTGAGAATCTCCTCCGTGGCCCCTTCGATCTCCTTGCGAGAGAAGACCAGCGTCTCGCCCCCCTTTTGGGCGAACGCGAAGGTCACGAACTCCTGGCGCGCGTCGCGCAGGACCTCGACGAGGTGCTTCAGGTTCTTGATGGGGATGCCGTTGACCGTCTTGACCACGCCGCCGGCCGGGCTGCCGTAGCCCTTGACCAGCTTGTGGGGAAAGAACGGCGAGGGCACGGTCACCAGCTCCTCGCCTGCGAACACCGGCGCATCGGTCATCCGCGTGTAGAGCGGGCTGCTGAGGGCCCCGGCCATCGATCCGTACCCCCGCATCCCGGACCGAATGAGCTCGCCCGAGCCGTTGGAAAAGACGAGCGGACCGTAGATGAAGTAGGGCGGATAGGCTCCCTCGCGATCGGGTACGAGCATCGGGAAGCTGGGGGAGACCGGGAGCTGCACCTGCAGCGTCTTTCCAGCCCGAAACACGGTGAGGGGCACCTTCCCGTTCCTCGCCAGATGCTGAACGAGGTACGGGAAGTGGATCCGCAGGTTGGGACCGATCTGGACCATCCCCTGGTCGTCGATGGGCTCGTCGCCGATGCGCGTGATGACGTCCCAGGGCCGCAGGGGGCTCGGACCCGTCCGCACGAAGGGCTCGTGGACGACCGTCCCCTGAACGTCCGGCCCGAGCTTGAGGAAGGCGCGTAGCGCCGGATTCTCCAGCGTCTGCAGATCCTCGAACATCGCCGGCTTGCCGTCGTACCGGCCGTCCGCGATGTCCTTCAGGAACAGATCGATCTCTTCGTTGGGGATGATGTAGCCGATGTTTTGCGCGCCCCCCAGCGAGCTGAACGCGAGCCCGATCATCTTGTCGCCCACGACGGCGGGCCCGCCGCTGTTGCCCGGGTTGATGGCCGCGTCGATCTGGACACGGAGCCCTTGGACCGGGTGGTTGTAGCTGGTGAACTCGATGCGGGAGACGATCCCCTTGGTGATCGAGAGGTTCGATCCGCCGGCGGGATACCCGTAGGCCATGACCGCGTCTTTGACGTCCGGCAGGCCGGGGGCCCGCCCCAGCGGCGGGTGGGTGGCGAACAGCTTGTCGTCGTCGAGCTTGAGAACGGCGAGATCGATCCCCGGCGCGACGGCTTCCACCGAGGCCGAAACCTTGTCGCCGGCCTGATAGGCCTGCACCTGCACCTGGCTCGCGTACAGCACGACGTGCGCGTTGGTCAGGATCCGCTTCCCCTCGATGATGACCCCGCTGCCCGATCGTTCGTCGGCCGACTGCTTGTTCCAGGGCTTGAGCGGGTCGGGCCGGCGCACCGTCGAGAAGACCTTGACCACCGAGCTCTCGACGCGACCGACCCCGGTCGCTGAGCCGTCCGGCGCGGCGACGACGGCGCGAGCGGTCGGAATCTCGACGAGGGCCAGACAGAGGCCGATGACCGAGCAAGAGGGCGGAGACCAGCGGCGCATGAGGGCAGTATGCTATCGGCCGAAGCGCACGTACACCACGCCGGACTGCGTGTCGGCGCCGGTGGCGTAGGGGGCGGCCGCGACCAGATCGCCGATCATGTCGCCGGGGCTGATCTTCCCGCCGGCGACCGCCGTTCCGAGCTGGTCCTGGGCCGCGGCGCCGAAGAGCTGATCGAGGAGCGGGAAGCTCCGGGCCGCATTGCCCTGGAACATGTAGACGGCGCCCGCCTGGGTGCGCCCGTTGCCGAAGGCGGCTTGCGGCGCGCCCACCACCAGCCGGGCACCGCCGCTGCCCGCGCTGCCCGAGGCGGAGCTGGCCAGCGCCGAGCCGAAGCGTCCGCCCGCAACCAGCCCGGAGATCGTCTGTTGATGGGTCGACGAGAGGCGCATCGGGGCCACGAAGAAGGTGGAGCCGTTGTCGTAGACGAAAACCGAGCCGGTGCCGGAGCTGTCTCCCGGCACGCCGACCAGCAGGTCCTGGCCTCCGCCCGAATCGACCGCCAGCACCGACGTTCCGTACTGGGACATCTGGTCTCCGACCATCACGACCGTCGGCGGGTTGGCTGCCCCGGCTCCGGTGCCGTACTGCGTGGTGCCGGCGGGGTTCACGTCCGAGAAGAGGTAGACGGCGCCGCTCGACGCGATGTCGTTGGGGGCGCGGTAGCTCGGAACCCCGAACGCGAGGTCGAGGGGCGCGCCGGTGTTCGTGGTGTCGCCGTCCAGATCGCCGGCGGTGATCGCAGTCGCGCTCAAGCCCGAGAAGGTCACGTGGTCGGGCAGCTCGACGTCGATCGGTGCCGCCGTCGCCACCACGTTCGTGTAGAGGTGGACCACCTGATCGCCCGGGGCGGAGATGAGGATCTCCGCGCGGTGATCGGCGTTCAGATCCCCGGCGTAGAGCGCGGCGCCGAGGTTCGCGCCGACAACGCCGGTTTGCCAGTGGACGTCCGGCAGCTGGTTGGTGGAGGCGAGGTTGATGACCTTGTTGGTCTTGAGGTTGGAGCCGCCGAACACGGCATAGACGTTTCCCGTGCCGTCGGTTCCGCCCGGGGCCCCGACGATCAAGTCGGCATACGAGTCGTTGTTCAGATCGGCACAGGCGACGGCGGCGCCGAGGTGATCGCCGCCGTTCTGACCGAAGAAGTGAAACCCCTCGCCGCTCGCGGTCGACAGATCGATGGTCGTCCCCGAAGCCGCGCCTCCGAACACGACGTACACGGCGCCGACGCTGCCCAGGCCGCGGGTGTCGTCGGCGTCGGGGGCGCCGAGGATCAGATCGTCGACACCGTCGTTGTCGAGATCGCAGGCCGCCAGCGCCGTGAGGTGCCCGTTCTTGAACGCGCCCTCGATGGTGAGGTCGGCCGACGCCGTTCCGAGATCGGTGGTCCGGGTGCCCGGTCCGACCGAACCCCCGTTGCGCGCCGTGAGATCGAGCGCGATCGATCCGCGACCGCCCCCCGTCAGCGTCGTGGTGGCGTCGGCGCCGGCGATCACGCTGCTCAGGTCGAAGGCCAGCGCGTGCGCCTGGATGGTGAGGCTGGCCGCGTTGCCGGTTTCGACCAAGAATGACAGCGTGCTCGGGAACTGCCCTCCCAGGAAGGTCGCCACCAGGTCCAGCGCGCCGTCGCCGTCGAAGTCTTCCGTGGTGACCGAAGCGCCGCTCACGTTGAAGGGGGTCTCCGGCTTGAAACCGCCCGGCAACGCGCTGATCGCTACCTCCAGGCTATGCGCCGTCGTGAAGTCACCGAAGTCGACGTCGACGCGCAGCCCCGCCGGCTGGCTGCAGGCGAAGCCGCCCAGGGCCAAGCCTGCCACCACGATCGCGAGGCCCGTCGACCGGGATCTCAATTGGTGGTTCCCGCGTGGATGGTGAGGAGATTCTCGGGACGCGTCTCGACGTAGGTCAC
>CALAOV010000172.1 GCA_937889515.1 uncultured Myxococcales bacterium
CCACCGAGATCTACACTCTTTCCCTACACGACGCTCTTCCGATCTGCGTCGGCCTCGAGCGCAACCGCTCGCGCCAGCTCGGCGTCCTTGCCGAGCGCCACCGCCACCCGCACGGTCCCCGCGCGCGCCAGCGCCGCCGCGCCCAACCCGGCGTCCTCGTCGAGGGCCCGCAACCACAGCGCCAGCGCCTCGGCGGCCCGCGCCGGATCGGCCTCCGCGTGCAGCGCCAGGCGGCAGAGCAGCCGTCCGCGCTCGCCGCTGCCGCGGGCGGCCGCCAGGCGGCGCTGTAACACCGACGCCAGGAGGGCCTGATGGGCGGGATCGGTCGCCTGCGCCGCGGCCCGCAACGCGCTCTCTTCCAGCGCCAGCAACGCCGCCGCATGGCCGGGGCGGAGCGCGAGCGCCTCTTCCAGCACGACCCGCGCCCGTGCCGGCGCATTCAAGCGATGCTCGAGCAGGTACGCCTTCTCGATGGCCAGGTCGGCCCGAGCGGCCACGTCGCCGGCGGCTTTCGCCTCGATGTCCAGCAGATCGATGGCCGCCCAGTAGCTGGCGGCCTCGACGGCGTGCAGGCGCAGCGCGCGGAGGACGGGCGGAAAGGTGGTCTCCGGTGGCTGGTCGAGCGCCAGCTGCAGATGTTCCATGGCGGCCGCGACGTCCCCCACCCCGTCCTCGAACAGTCGGGCCGCCGCGTAGCGAAGGGCCCCGGAGGCCACCCCCTCCCGCGCGTCGGCCTCCTCGATCATCGCGAGGGCCTCCGCCTCCCACTGGGCGGGCGATCGGGCCAGGCCACGCCGCGCGTCGTCGGGGATCATTCCCGGGACCGCGTTCGGCTGCGTCACCTCGTCGGGGCGCGGGTGCGGAAGCGGCGTCGGCGTGGGCGTGAGGGTCGACATGGCTCGGTCGAAGCCGCCACTTTACTTCGGAAACCGGGCGGCTGGCGGGGTATGATGGGGCCCCTTCCGGGCGTCACGCGGGCCATGGCCAAAATCATCGTTAGCGGCAACGACCAGCGACGCGAGTACGAGCTCGGCGCCATCAACACGATCGGCCGCCACCCCGACAACACGCTCCAGATCCTGGACCGGATCGTCTCCAAGGAACACGCGCAGATCTTGCGCCAGCCCGACGGACGATATCTCTTCCGAGATCTCGGCAGCCTCAACGGCTCGTTCCTCCACAGCGAGCGGGTCAGCGAGCACATCCTGCTCGAGGGCGACGAGATCATGCTCGGCGCGACCTCGCTGATCTTCCAGGAAAAGTCGGCGCAGGATTCGCTCTTGCAAAAGGTGACCATCGCGCCGGCCGCGGCCGAGGCGGCGCTCATCCGCCAGAAGATTCAGGCGCCGCTCGCGTCGGCGCGCGAGTTCCTGCCCGAGGCCGAGATCTTCGACGTCGAGGCGCTGCGGCGGGACTACGAGAAGCTGCGGCTCGGCCACGAGCTGGGGCGATCGATCGGCCTCGAGGTCAACCTCGAGCTGCTGCTCGAGCAGATCATCATGAAGGCCTTCGAGCTGATCCCGGCCGATCGCGGGGTCATCTTGCTGATGGAGGACGGCGTGCCGCTGCCCAAGATCGCCAAGACCCGCGACGGCAAGAACGAGCAGATCGTCCTGTCGAAGTCGATCTTGAATGAGGTGGTGACCAACAAAGCCTCGGTGCTGTCGTCGGATGCCACCATGGACAGCCGTTTTTCGGCCGCGCACTCGGTCATCATGCAGGGGATCCGGTCCACCATGACCGTACCGCTGCTGCACCAGGACGAGCTCCTCGGCATCATGCACCTCGACTCGATGATCGCGACCAACGCGTTCACCGAGAAGGATCTCCAGATCTTCGGCGGCGCCGCCAGCCAGGCCGCGGTCGCCATCCACAACTCGCAGCTGGTCCGCAAGATCGAGCACGAGGCCAAGACGCGGGCCCAGTTCCAGCGCCTGCTCTCGCCGAACCTGGTCGATCAGGTGGTCCAGGGAAAGCTGCAGCTCGAAAAAGGTGGGGTGCTCTCGGAGGTGACCCTGCTGTTCTCCGACATCCGGGGCTTCACCTCGATGAGCGAATCGCGCGAGCCGGAAGAGATCGTCCGCATGCTCAACGAATACTTCGAGCTCATGGTGGACGTGATCTTCAAATACGAGGGGACGCTGGACAAGTTCGTGGGCGACGAGGTGATCGCGCTCTTCGGCGCGCCCGTCCCCATGCAGAGCGCCGAGCTCAAGGCGACGCAATGCGCGCTGGACATGATGCGCGTCCTGTCCGAGTGGAACCACACCCGGGCCGCCGAAGGCCAGAACGAGATCAAGATCGGCATCGGCATCAACACCGGCATCGTCGTCACCGGCGCGATCGGCAGCTCCCGCGCGCTGCAGTACACCGCCATCGGCGACGCGGTGAACACGGCGTCGCGTCTGTGCAGTGTCGCCGAGCCCGGCCAGGTCATCCTCTCCGAGGCGACCTACCGCAAGGTGCAGGACGAGGTGGCGGCCGTGCCGTTGCCCAATGTCCGCGTCAAGGGTAAGGCCGAAGAGCTGCGCGTCTACAACGCCGTCGGCTTGCGCCACAAGAGCTTCCGCGGCGAGACCACCCGGCCGGGCTAGACGAAGCAAGGGCAAGGGGCAAGGGGAACGAGGGGAGCGGCATGGGAATCGTTCGCCTGTTCGCCCTGCTCCTCGCGGCGGTCGCCGCGGGCGCCGCGGCGCTGATCGTCCTTCCAGCGCCGTCGACGACGCTGGCGCTGGCCGCCATCGTCACCTCGGAGAAGAGCGCGTTCCTGGTGGGCGCCGGCCTGCTGGCGCTCGCGCTTGCGCTCGGCGATCTGCGCTGGGGCCAGCGCTCCGGTGTGCCGGCGGCGCTCACGGCCCTGCTCGCGCTCTCGGCGATCGCGATCGGCCTCTACCCGATCGTCGAAGCGCGCCACCTGGCCCGCGACCGCGGGGTCGCGCTCGACCTGCGGCGCGCGCTGCGGGCGCCGATCGACAGCGCGGGCCCGGGACAACCGAACCTCACGGTCCCCTACCTCACCGTCGAGGATGGCCGCACGCTCAGCCTGGACGTCTACCTGCCGACCCGCCTGCCGGCGACGCCCGCGCGACCGGTGCTGGTCGTGCACGGCGGCTTCTGGTCGGCCGGCCAGCGGGGCGAGGCGCCGCTGGCCAGCCGGCGTCTCGCCGATCTCGGCTTTACGGTCTTCGACGTCGAGTATCGCCTGCAGCCCCAACCCAACTGGAAGAGCGCGATCGGCGACGTCAAGTGCGCCATCGGCTGGGTCAAGCGCCACGCCGCCACCGCCGACTGGAACATCGACCCGGCCCGGCTCGCGCTCCTGGGACGGTCGGCGGGCGGCCACCTGGTATTGATGGCCGCCTACGCGGCGGCCGATCCGGCGCTGCCGCCCAGCTGCGAGGTGGGCGACACCTCCGTCGACGCCGTCGTCGCGCTCTACGCGCCGACCGATCTGATCTGGGGATACGAGCACCCCTCGAACCCGCGCGCGGCCGACAGCCGGGCCAGGCAACGGGCCTTCCTGGGCGGCCCCCCGGAGGCCGAGGGCGATCGCTATCGGGCGCTGTCGCCGGTCGAGCGGGTCACGCCGGCTGCGCCGCGCACGCTGCTCGCCCATGGCGGGCGCGACCAGTTCTTGAACCACGCGCACATGGATCTGCTGGCGGCCCGACTGGCCAGCGCGGGCGTCCCGCACGAAACGCTCTTCATCCCCTACGCGCAGCATGCCTTCGACTTCGGCGGCGGCTTCTCGAATCAGATTTTCGAAGCGACGCTCTTGAGATTCCTGGGCGTCGAACCTCCCTGACGGCGCCCGACCGGACGCCGCGGAGATCGCGCCACCCGGGCTCAGCCCGCGTCGTTCAAGGCGCGCGCGACTTCATCCGCCAGCGCCCGCCGCCGCTCGGCCAGCCGCCGCGCGGTCTGGCGGTGAAACGCCCGCAACCGGAGCTCCCGCCACGCCTCGACGGCCTGCCGCCAGAGCTCTTCGAAACGCAGCGCCACGTACCCGCAGACTGGGCCAGCCGCGAACACCGGCGCCGCCCAAAAAAATCCCCAGGCGCAGGCCGCGCCGATCGCTTCGGCCGACCAGGCGACAATCAGAAAGACCGACCCCGCCAGCAACTTCACGGTGCTGAGGATGTCCTCATCGTGGGTGATCCGGGCCGCGATCCGGCCCGCCAGGCGATAGGGAATCCACCCCAGCACCGCGCCCACCGCCGCGATCGGCGCCGCGACGATCAGCGTCGCGAGCGCCCCCGCGACCGCCCCCAGCGTCGGCGAGCGGAGCTCGAGCGCCCAGGGATCGCGGACGCCCAGACGGCGCAGCGACCGCGCATAGGCCCGCGCCTCGGCGGCGATGGCCTCGACCCGCGCGGGATCGCGCGCGCGCAACCGACCGTAGGCGGCCACCATGAGCCGCGCGCGCTGGTGCTTGGCCGCCAGCGCATCGGACGGCTCCGCCTCCACCGGCTGGTTGGTCCAGGCCGCGACCCGCGCGATCCCCTCCAGGAGCTCGCGCGTCTCGGCCTGCAACACGACCTCGTCCAGCCGCGCCTCGATCCGATCGGTGAGCGTGGTGACGGCCGCGTGCTCGTCGCAGCGGTAGTCCGCCAAGAGAGGCGCCACGGCGAGTGGCTCGCCCACCACCAGCAACACCGACGACCTGAACCGCGCCTTGCGCTCGTAGTAGAGGCCCACCGGCACCACCGTCAGGCCCAGCTTTCCGTCGTGCTCCGCCTCGGCCGAAAGCGCGATGCGCGCCGCGCCCGTCTTGAGCGGCCGGAGCTGCGGATCGGAATGTGAGACGCCCTCGGGAAACAGCGCCAGCGCACCCCCGGCCGCCAGCTCCGCCCGGCACCGCGCGAAGCTGGCGTCGTTGCGGGAAGCATCGCCGCCGCGCGCGCCCGCTTCGTGCGCGCGATAGACCGGAATACTCCCGAAGGCGTCCATCGCCAGACGGTTGAGCGGGTTGCTGAACAGCGTGCTCTTGGCCAAAAATCGCGCCGGCCGCCCGGTGACCACGCGAAGCACCATCGGATCGAGGAGACCGTTCGGATGGTTGAGGACGAAGATCAGCGGCTGGCCGGACGGAATCCGCTCGGCCCCCTCCACCGCGCGCGCCGGATAGTAGAGGCGCACCAAGGCGGCGACCAACCCACGAAAGATCGCGCCCAGGAACCTCCGCACGGGGAGAGCATACGCCGGCCCGGAGAGCGAGATCTCGAGAGCCGCGCAGGTCGGCAATGATAATTTGCACGGAATGAGCCGCCGTCATTCCGCGTCGATCGTCGTTGCCGTCCTCATTTCCTGGCCTGGGGCCATGGTCCTCGCCGGCGAGCCGCCGCCGGTCGGGGCGTCGGACGAACCTTCGGTGCAGGCGGAGCCACCCGCCGCGCAACCGGCGCCCCCCGCGCCGGTCCCGGCCGCGCCCGCGCAGGAGCCGCCGCGAATAGCCCCGCCGGATAGCACGGGGCTATCCGATCGCGCCGATCGCGCCGATCGCGCCGCGGCCCCGCGCGGCGCCTCGGAGCAGCGGGAGGCTCGGTTCGGCGACCCGGGGCAGTTCGTGCTCAGCGGTGCGCTGAGCGCGAGCTTCGGCCACCTCGGCTACAGCACCGGCGACAACACGACCACCAGCTTCGGGATCGAGCCGGCGTTCGATTACTTCAGCACCCAGAATTTCTTCGAGGGCGCCTCCGCGTTCATCCGCTATAGCGACGGCACCTCGGGCATCGGCATCGAGAGCAAGAGCCTGTCGCTCGGCGTGACCGGACAGATCGGTTTCAATTTCTGGCTCGGCGATCGGGTCTCGTTCTGCCCGAAGCTCTCGCTGGGCGTCTGGCAGACGCGAACGACCTACGAGGCGCCCTCATTCAATTTCACCGTCAGCATCGACGGCCTCGCGGTTCCGCTCGGCCCGTCGACCGAGGTCACCGAGAACGCGGTCTTCGTCCAGCTCTACGCCCCCTTTCTGTTTCACCTGGCGCAGCACTTCTTCATCGGATTCGGTCCGGACGTGTACACCGACCTGCTTCACTCCGTCGAGAGCGCCTCGAACCGCCGGATCTTCCTGGGCGCTTCCAGCACGGTCGGGGGCTGGTTCTAGCCGCGGCGGTTTTCCATCGATCCGACGGCGGCTAGTTGGTGAACTCGAATCGCCATCCGAATCCGACGAGCCAGGCGGTCTCGGTCGGCCCGCGGCCAAAGGCGGTCTGGCGCGCAACGAGGATCTCGGGGCCGGACGAGCCGCGCCGGGCCGCGGGTGAGAAACCCGGCACGATGTCCCCGGCCGGCCCGAACAGGGCCAGCGCCGCAAAAGGCCCGCCCACCCCGAGATTCTTCCCGTCCGCGTACCCCGGGGGAGCGCCCAGGTGGAAATACGTCAGGCTGCCCCCGAGTGTGACGCCCAGCGACCGTCGGCCGATGCCGATCCGCCGCTCCAGACCGACCTCGCCACCGAAGTGGAAGAAGACCCCGGGCGTCTCGGTGTCCTCACCGTCGGCCGAAGAATCTAACGGCGGACAGTTCGCCCCTCGGCAGGTGGCGCCGCCCAGAGTGAAGCCGACGAACGCGCGCACCGGACCGACCGGACGGAGCACGCGGAGCTCCGTGGTGACTCGGCCGCCCGTCCCCTCGAGCGTGCTCAGAGGATCCTCCAAGCGGAGACCGAAGCTGACGACCCAGGGGGCCGCGCCCGCCTGCCAGAGGGTCTCGGTCCCGGCGGCGGTCAGCGGGAGGCGCAGGCATCCCTGCGCCCCGGAGCTGTCCACCTTGACGTCGAGGAACAGGCCCGGACCCGCGACCCCAAGGCCCTTGCCCAGGTTGACGAACACGACGTCGCTTCCATTGGTCTCGAACTGGGGCGACAGCAGCGCCGTCTCGGGGGTGAACTTCGCTTCGCGGCCGACGGCGAGCTCCTGGTCGGCGCTGCAGCCCTCGGTGGCGCCCGACGACCAGGAGAAGGGACCGATCAGCGTCGGCCGCTCGGTGCGGATCGAAACCTCCGCCACACCGGCGGCACCCCGGATCGAGGCGACGTCGACGACCACGCCGGGTCCAAGCGCGGGACGCGGCTGCGTCGGCCGGTAAAGGCTCGGGGCGCATCCGCCGAGCGCGATCGCGGCCGCGCAGGCAGCCGGCCGGGCGAGGGATCTCGATCCACGCAACATAGGAATCGCGGAATGTACACCCGATCTGCCGATTCAGACGCCCCGAAGCGCGTCTTGAGCGGCGCCTCGGCGGCAACCGGCTCGGATTCATCAACGTCCCCGACGCGACCACCGGTGAAACCGCGCGCGTAGCCGTTCACTTGCAGAAGAACTGAATCAACCCGGCGGCGCGGTCGAGTCACCGCCGCGCCCTCAAGGCCGCGGCCAGGGAATCCGCGGCGCGGTCGGCAGCGGGCGGCCGGCGGCGGCGAGCAGCTTGCGGCAGCGGCCGCAGAAGTCGTACTCGCGATCGCAGGTGGCGACGCGTCCCGCGGCGTCCTCCATGAGGCAACCGACGTTGGGGCAGTGCTCGAGACCGAGGGTGTGACCGGTCTCGTGGACGGCGACCTTGGCGAGCCGCTGGCGGGACTGGGTGGGGCCGCTCGATTTCATGCGGCAGCGAAACTCGGAGATCACGCTCGACGCGCCATTGATCCGCCCGAGGCCCAGCAGCCCCCAGTCGAAGACTTTTCCCTTGGTCGTCGAGATGTCGACGCCGGTGAGCCCGAGGATCCGCGCGCCGTCGGGCGGAAGCCGGGTGTCGAGAAAGTCGAGCAGCTTGTCGGCCCGGTAGCGGCGGCGCGGCGGGTAGAAGGCGGCGGCGGGGAGATCGGCGCGCGGAAGGATCCGGACCTCGAGCCCGATCATCGTTTCGAGAGCGGTCTTGACGAGCGCGACGTCCTCGGCCGGGAGATCCGAGCCGAGCGGCTGGATGCAGAGCACGTGGCGCGCGGCTGCCTGCAGTCGGCGCGGGAGGATCGAGATCGTGAATGCACCCAGCACCAGCTTCAGCCACGTCCGGCGCATCCCACCCATGGGCACCGAAGCGCGAGCGTGTCGTGGCGTAGCCTCGGCGGTCCAGCGCGCGGAGAACCCGGCTACTCGGCGCGCGTCAGCAACCGGCGGACCCAGGCGTCGGTCAGTTTTTCCTGGACCGTGTTCTGGCGCAGCCGATCGGCCAGATTCTTCCAGTCCACCGAGTCCTGCGGCTGATCCTGGTTCGAGCAGGAGAAGATGATGGTCTCCTTGCCGGTCACCGGATCGAAGTGCCGCTGCAGACACTGCGCGCAGATCTCTTTCATCATGCACTGCATGGGCGAGTTGATCGACGCGATCGCGATGTGATCCTTCCGGAAGTACGGCGAGAGCAGCCCGTGGCGCGCGTTCTTGACCGCCGCCATCATCCGGTCGCTCCCGATCGCGATGATGCGGTGGCAGGTCGGTAGCGGGACCAGCTCCTCTCCGAGCTGACCGACCGCGTAGGCCTTCATCGCGTCGACCACGTTGCCGAGAAATGCCCGGTCTTGCGGGCGGCGCGGTTCGGGCAGCGGGCCGCCGTCGACGCTCCAGATGATCTGATCGGCGGCCGCTTCGATCTCGGCGATCTTGTAGATGTCCTCGCGCCGCCGGTAGGCCGCGAAGTAGAGCACCTTGCTGCCGCACGCGCGCAGCGCGCGGCCGATCGAGAACAACACCGCGTTGCCGAGGCCGCCACCCGCGAGGACCACCGATTCATCGGGCGGCGTCTCCGTCGGCGTCCCGGTCGGCCCCATCACGACCACCGGCTCCCCGGGCCACAGGCCGGCCAGCAGGCGCGAGCTGCCGCCCATCTCGAGGACGATCAGCGACAGCAACCCGGCGTCCTTGTCGACCCAGGCGCCGGTCAGGGCCAGGCCCTCCATGGCGAGGCGGCTCGATCCGACCACCCGCGCCAGCGCCTCGAAGTTCTGCAGCCGGAAGAACTGCCCGGGCTCGAAGTGGCGTGCGGCGGCCGGCGCGCGCACGACCACCTCGACGATCGTCGGGGTCAGCCGCTCGACGCGCACCACGGTCGCGCGCCAGTCGTCGTCGAGCCGCGCGGCGAACGCCCGCCAGGCCGCGTCGCGTGCCGGCTGCGCGGCCGCATCGAGCCCGGCGATGTCGTCCGAGAACAGCGCCTCGACGTGGGGCGCGCCGTCCTTGGCCGAAGCCATCGCCCGCACGACCGATCCCGCATAGATCGGGTGGTTGTCGCCGTAGTAGCTGACGGTGTGGCCGTCGCGGAGGTAACTGGTGAAAAACCCCACCTCGCCAGGCAGCACCGGGTCGAGCTCGAGGGTGCCGTCGTCGCGACGCCGGGCGCGAAAGCTCTTGAACCCCTTGGCGCGCGGATCGATCTCGAACGATCCCGGACGCTCGCGTTCGTAGGTGACGTTGGGCGAGGTACCGGCCGCCACGAAGAGGCTGCGCGCCGGCAGCGTCACCTTCTCGCCGGTGGGCTTCAGGTCGCCGAGGTGGACCTCCAGGCGCTCGAACTCGACCGCCTTCAGGGCGCCGCGCTCGTCGGGGATGCAGGCGGTCGGCGAGAGCTTCTCGACGAAGCGCACCCCTTCCTCGAAAAACTTGGTGATCTCCTCGTGGTTGAGGCGGTAGGCGGGGCTCTCGGCCAGGCCGCGCCGGTAGACCAGCGAGACGCCGCCCCACTTTTCGACCAGCGGCGCGAAATTCGGGGCCTCGCCCGCCGCCAAGGCGCGCTGCCGCTCGGCGCGCACGGCGCGACCGTGCTCCAGAAACTCGCGCGCGATCTCCGCCTCTTCGTCGTCGTAGAGCGCGTGCAGGGCCTTGTCGCCGCCGTCCGCTTGCGCGCCCAGCGACTCCCAGCGTTCGAGGAACTTCTCGACCTGGACGGGGTAGTACGCGGCGGCCTCGGTGGTGGTGTCGATGCCGGTCAAACCGCCCCCGATGACGATCGCCGGCAACCGGACCTGCAGGTTGGCCAGCGAGTCGCGCTTGAACCCGCCCGTCAGCTGCAGCGCCATCAGGAAGTCCGAGGCCTTTCGCACGCCGCGGATCAGGTTGTTCTTCATGTTGATGATGGTCGGCTTGCCGGCGCCCGCCGCGATCGCGACGTGGTCGAACCCCATCGCGAAGGCCTCGTCGGCGTCGAGCGTGCCCCCGAAGCGAATGCCGCCGTAGACCCGGAAGGTCGGCCGCCTCGCCAGGTTCAGGTAGATCGCGGTCAGGAAGCTCTTGTCCCAGCGGACGGTGATGCCGTATTCGGCCACGCCACCGAAACCGGACAGCCGCCGCTGGTCGAGCGGCGTCGCCAGCTCCTCCCAGCGCTCGACCGCGCGCGGCGGCCAGGCATCGCCGCCGAGCAGATCGGCCGGCAGCGGCTCGATCTTGAGGCCGTCGATCCCGACCACGCCGAACCCGGCGCTGACCAGGTGCTGCGAGAGCGTGAAGCCCGCCGGCCCGAGGCCGACGACGAGGACGTTCTTGCCGATGTAGGGACGCGTGACGGGGCAGGCGCGGTTGAGCGGGTTCCAGCGGGTCAGGAGGCCGTAGATCTCGAACCCCCACCGCATCCCCAGCACGTCGGTGAGGACGCCGGTCTCGGCCTGCGGGATGTTGACCGGCTCCTGCTTCTGGAAGATGCAGGCCTTCATGCAGTCGTTGCAGATCCGGTGCCCGGTGCCGGCCAGCATGGGGTTGTCGATCACGACCATGGCGAGCGCCGCGATCGAATCGCCGTCGCGCCGCAGCACGTGCATCTCGCCGATCTTCTCGTTGAGCGGGCAGCCGCGCAGCGCGACGCCGATGGGGTTCTTCTTGAGGCCCCCCTGTTTGTCGTGCATCCCCTTCGAGCAGGAATCCTTCTCGCGCTCGTGGCAGTACATGCAGTAGTCGGCCTCGGAGGCGACCTCGAGCCTCGACATCCGGCCATCCGTCAGCGCGAATCCGTCGCGCCGCCGGCGATGCTCGGCCGGCCCCTCGGTGATGTTGACCAGCGTCGGTTCGGGCCGACGCAGCTGGACCAGATCGTCGTAGTCGACCAGGTGCGGGGTATGGAATGACACCCAGCCGGCAAGGGCGGCGTGCGCCTCCGGAACGAAGCGGTACACCGCCGCCCAGCGCTCCAAGAGATCGATCTCCGGGACCGGCCCTCCGGTCTTCTCGCGCGCCAGGAGCGCGTCGAGGACGGTCGCTGTCGTCAGCTCTTCGTCGCCCTCGACGACGAGGCTGCGAAACGAGCTGCCGCACAGCTCGTGCACAGCCGCCCGCAACGCCGCCGGATCCTCCGGCGGCAGCTTGTCCTCGGGATACTTCTTGCTCGCGCGCCGGACGATGAAGGTCTTCATCCGGAAGATAGCGGCCTCGCGCGCCGCCGTCTCGATCTGCGCGTTGCGCGCCGGCTCGACGCGGAACAGGCGCGCCACGAACGCCCCCAGCGGGCGCGCGACGTCGATCAGCAGCGCCGATTCTTCGGGCGGGCTCATCACCGCGCCCGCCCGGTAGCTGCCGAACCGCTCGGCCAGGATGGCGTCGCCGGCCGCCAGCTCGGTGCGAAACCGCTCGTCGAGCGCGGCCAGCCGCGCCGGGTCGTACAGATCCCCGTAACGGAACCCGTCCACGCCCAGCGCGAAGTCGCGCGATTCGTCGCGGGGCGCCTGACCGGCACCGTTCGCGAACGCGAACTGTAAGTCGTCCAGAGCCCTAGGTCCTGACGTTGCAGAACTGCTGGTAGTCAATGAGCTCGATGTCCTCGGCCTTTTTCCCGTCGCCGCAGACCGGGCAGGTCGGATCGTGCGGCCGCTTGAACTCGCGGAACTTGAGCGCAAGCGCGTCGAACTGAAGCTGCCGGCCCGACAGCGTCTTGCCGATGCCCAGCAGGACCTTGATCGCCTCCACCGCCTGCAGCGAGCCGATCACGCCGCACAGGACGCCCAGCACGCCGGCTTCCTGGCAGGACGGCGCCATGTCGGGCGGCGGCGGCTCGGGATAGAAGCAGCGGTAGCAGGGTCCGTTGAACGGCAGGAACGTGGTGACCGTGCCATCGAAGCGGTAGATGCTGCCGTCGACGACCGGCTTGCCCAGCTTCAGCGCCGCGTCGTTGATGAGGTAGCGGGTCGGGAAGTTGTCGGCGCCGTCGACGATGACGTCGTAGTCCTTGATGATGTCGAGCACGTTGTCGGACGACAGGCGCGTCTGGTGGGTGTTCACCTTGACGTCCGGGTTGAGCTTGCTGATCGCGATCTTGGCCGACTCGACCTTGGACATCCCGATCCGATCGGTCGAGTGCAGGATCTGCCGCTGCAGGTTGGACGCATCGACGACGTCGTCGTCGACGAACCCGACGGTCCCCACGCCGGCCGCGGCCAGGTAGAGCCCCGCCGGCGAGCCCAGCCCGCCGGCGCCCAGGCAGAGCACCCGGGACTGCAGCAGCTTGGCCTGCCCCGCGTCACCCACCTCCGGCAGCATGGTGTGCCGCGCGTAGCGCATGCTCTGTTCCTGCGTCATCACGAAGGGGCGATCGAACTTCAGGCCCGCCCGCTTCCAGGCCGTAAAGCCGCCGGCCAGCGACTTGACGTTGGTGTAGCCGAGGTCGGCCAGCGACTTGGCCGCCAGCGCCGACCGCGTGCCGCCCGCGCAGTAAAGAACGATCTCCGCGCCGTGCTCGGGCACCTGATCTTCGATGCGCAGCTCCAGGAACCCACGTGGGATGGAACGCGCGCCCGGGATGTATCCCTCGGCCCACTCGTCCTTCTCGCGCACGTCGATCAGGATCGGTCCCGCGCCGTTGCCGTCGCCGCCCGGCCCCTTCTGGGCCTCCACGCTCTTGCGAACGTTCTCTACGTCGGTCTCGCGGATCTGCGCTTTGACGTCTTTCAGTAGATTTCCGAAGCTCATGGTGCTCGTTCCCCCGATATCCTTGGATGTCGCCGCGACCGCGCGGTGACAGCTCCCGGCCGTAAGGCGCGGCATTTTCGCGGGAATGCCCCGCCGGCGCAAGCGCGACGGGCGGGAAAGCCTACCGAACGAATAGACTGCGCGCCCGCCGGACGCAAAAAAGGCCTGGCCGATCGGAAGACCGGCCAGGCCCGTTAGATCAAGTGGCGGCTACTAGTAAAACTTCACGTTGTCGATGTTGAGGGTGGCGTCGCACTCCGGGTTCCCGCCGTCCGTCAGGGCCGGAATCGTGAACTGCCACTGAATGCCGGTGATCTTGGTCGAATCGATGGGTGTCGTCGGGCTGCCCGGGTTGAGCGTGGTGTCGTCGAAGGCCACCTTGATCGTGGCCGGCGGGGCAGACGCGATCGAGTTGATCGAGAGCTGCTCTGCGTAGCAGCCGGAGGCGCAGGCGCCCTTCGTGTCGTCCGCCGCGTAAACCTCGTGGACGCTGTCGTTGGTGGAGTACTGCAAGGTGCATCCCGAGATCGTCCCGCTGAGGTCGAACTGCACGCCGGTATAGGTGTGCGCGTCGATGCAGTCGGTGCCGGCCGAGTTGCCGTTGAAATAGAGGACCAGACCGACGTACTGAGCCGCCGAGGTCGCCACGCGCGCCTGGGTGATCGTCAGCTGACCGCCGGCCTCGCTGTAGGTCGGAGCGCCGATGCCGCCGTAGGTCGTGATGGCGCCGACGCCGCCGGCGGCAGTCATGAATTCGATGCCGCCGTCGGACGAGGCGAAGTCCGCGATCGTCGCGCTGGTCGGGGCGTCGGAGGCCTGGCAGCCCATGGCCGGGGCCGTTCCGCCGGTGCCGGTGGTCCCACCGCCAGCGCTGGAGCCGCCGGCGCCGGTCGAGCCCGCGTGTCCGGCCGCGCCGGTGCTGCCGCCGCCGCCGGTCGAGCCGCTGCTGCTGCTGCAGCCCATCGAGAAGAGCCCGGCCGAAACCAGCCCGACAATCCCTACGAACGCCCGCTTCCTAATTTCGTTCATGTTCGATTTCTCCAAAAGTCTGAGGGGATGTTTTGCGCTGGCACTCAGCGCCCGCGGAGGCAAGGTTAATGCCGACCGGCGCCCGATGACTAGCTCACCCCGCACTTTTTTGCAAATGGCGCGCGGGAAAAGCGGCGTTGGGCCTCACCTTTTCCGGAAGATCGCTTTTGTGCGCCGTCTGCCGGCCGAGGTGACACATCAGAGCGGGTGATTCAACGGTTGGCATGCCGGCCGCCGTCGAATATACTTTTGTGACTTTTCACGGGCCGACAAAAAGGAGAATCGATGTCAGTCGCCGCAGGCACCGCCGAGACCGAGATCAAAAACGACGCCCCCCCCGCGCAAGACGATGCGCCGATGGTGCTCCTCACGGACAAGGCGGCCGAAAAGGTCAAGGAAATCCGTGGTGAAGAGAACATCGAGGAGGGCTACGCGCTCCGTCTCAAGGTCCAGGGCGGCGGCTGTTCGGGCTTCTCGTACGACCTCTACTTCGACCAGCCGCAGGAGACCGACCGCCCGTTCGAGATCAAGGGCGTGAAGCTGATCTGCGACGAGATGAGCCTGATGTACCTGCTCGGCACCGAGGTCGATTACGTCGAGGGCCTCCATGGAGCGGGCTTCAAGTTCAACAATCCGAACGTCAAATCGACCTGCGGCTGCGGCAGCTCCTTCAGCGTCTAATGAGCGCGGAAGGGGCTGCGCCCCTCCCGCGGGCCCACCCCCGACGAGAGCCGAACCCGGAATTGCTCGACGGGCGTTTTCTCCGGCAGGCAAAGCCTACCTCCGATCCTCTGAGGGGTCGTCGTGGTTGATCCGTATGAGCTGCTGAGTCGGGAGCTCGGGGCTGGGCGGGTGTTGCGCTCGGCGGAGGCGCTCGAGCCTTACGCGCAGGACGAGTCGCGGCTGGGGGTGTTTCCGCCGGAGGCGGCGGTGCTCTGCGAGTCGCGCGCGGAGATCGAGGTGGTGCTGCGGTTGGCGGCCGAGCACCGGATCCCCGTCACGCCACGGGGCGCGGGCAGCGGCATGACCGGCGGCGCGCTGCCGGTGCGGGGCGGCCTCGTGCTCTCGACCGAACGGATGAAACGCATCGTCGAGGTCAGCGTCGACGACCGGATCGCGGTGGTCGAGCCCGGCGTCATCAACGCCGATCTGCAGGCCGCCGCCGAGGCCGAGGGGATGTTCTACGCCCCCGATCCGGCCAGCCTGGCTTTCTGCTCGATGGGCGGCAACGTGGCCGAGAACGCGGGAGGCCCGCGCGCTTTCAAGTACGGCGTCACGCGCGACTGGACGCTGGGGATGACCGTCACGCTGATGGGCGGCGAGACCATGCGCCTCGGGCGCCGGACGCCCAAGGGGGTGACCGGCTACGATCTCACGGCGCTGTTCGTGGGCAGCGAGGGGACGTTCGGCGTGACCAGCGAGATCACCGTGAAGCTGATCGGCCGGCCCGAGGCGGTCGGCACCTTCATCGCGGTGATGCCGGACGCCGTCGCGGCGGGACGTGCGGTGAGCGCCATCATCCGCAAGGGCTACCGGCCGCGCGCGCTCGAGCTGCTCGACCGGGCCGCCATCGATCACGTGCGCGCCAAGGCGTCGTTCGCGTTTCCCGCCGAGGCGGGCGCCATCGTGCTGGTCGAGCTGGACGGCGAGCCCGACGCCATGGAGGCGGCGGTCCTGCGCTGCGGGTCGGTGTGCGAGGACGAAGGCGCGCGCGAGGTGATCGTGGCCCGCGACGACGCCGATCGGGAGCGCCTCTGGAAGACGCGGCGACTGGTCTCGCCGTCGCTGCGCGAGGCGCACGCCTACAAGATCTCCGAGGACATCGTGGTGCCGCCCGGCTCGATCGCCGAGATGCTCCGGCGCGCCGACGAGATCGGCGCGCGCCAGCGGCTGCTCATGGCGACGTTCGGCCACGCCGGCGACGGCAACCTGCACGTCAACGTGCTCACCGACGAGAACCACCGCGATCCCGAGGTCGCGGCCCGCATCAAGGCGGCGCTGGGCGAGATCTTCCGGGCCGCGCTGGATCTCGGCGGCACGCTCTCCGGCGAGCACGGCATCGGCATCGCCAAGGCGCGCTACATGGCCTGGGAGCAGTCGCCGGAGGTGATCGACTGGCAGCGGCGCCTCAAGCGCCTCTGGGATCCCCAGGAGCTGCTCAACCCGGGCAAGATCTTCGCTACTTGACGTCGATCCCGTCGTCCTCCTTGAGGCGTTCGATCTTCGTCTGGCATTGCGCCTTGATGTTGGAGCGCATCGCGGCGCTGTCGTCGTGGAGCGACTCCTCCATGATTTCGCGGTAGCTCGTGCACTGGATCCCGGCCGGATCCTTCTTGCAGAAGTGGTCGCGCACGCGCTCGCAGGGATTCCGTTTGCCGTCGAGCATGGCCAGGATCAGCCAGACCAGGCCGGCCATCGCGGCGCCCATGCCGATGGCGCCCAGCAGGCGGAAGCGGTTCCGGTAGCCGTTGACGTTGATTTCGCCGGCCTCGCGGCGGATCTGGTCCATCTCTTCGGGCGTCTCGTCCATGGTCTGACGCCGATGTTATAACGCCGGCGCATGGCGCGCCTCAGGGTGAAGGTAATTACCAAGGCAAATCGGCGCCCGACGCGCGGCAAGTGGCCGCCCGATCCGGCGCGGATCCGGTCGATCGTCGAGGGCCTCGAGGAGCTCTACCCGGACGTCGACTGCGAGCTCGACCGCGAAACACCCTTCCAGCTCATCTGCGCCACCATCCTCTCCGCCCAGTGCACCGACGACCGGGTGAACCAGGTGACGCCCGAGCTTTTCCGCCGCTACCCCACCCCATCCATGATGGCGCGCGCTCCCTTGCCGAAGCTGGAGGGCATCATCCGCTCGACCGGCTTTTACAGACAGAAGGCCAAGAGCCTCAAGGGAACGGCGTCGATCCTGCTCGATCGGTTCGGCGGCGAGATCCCCCGGACCATCGCCGAGCTCACCACCTTGCCGGGGGTCGCGCGCAAGACCGCCAACGTCGTCCTGGGCACCGCCTTCGGCATCGCCGAAGGGGTCGTCGTCGACACGCACATCCAGCGCCTCGCGATGCGCCTCGGCCTCACCCGTGCGACCGATCCCAAGGGGATCGAACTGGACCTCATGAAGGTCTTCCCGCGCGAGGTCTGGATCCGCATCGGCCATCAGCTCATCTGGCACGGGCGGAGGGTCTGCTTCGCCCGCAAGCCCAACTGCGCCGGCTGCACGCTGGCGCCCTTCTGCCCCTCGGCTGGCCTGGAAGGATGAGCGTCCAGATCGGGATCTGCCGCGCGCCCGGCCGCTGACCCGTCGGGGGCTCAGGTGCCGCCGGGTGGTCCGGCCTTTGCGCCGCAAGACTGCCGAACCACCAGGTGCGGCTGGAGCACCACCTGCCGCGGCCGCTCGCTGGATTTCCCCGCGATCCGATCGAGCAGGAGCTGCGCGGCCACCGTCCCGAAGCTCTCGGCCGGTTGGTTCATGACGGTGAGAAACGGCGACAGCACCGCCAGGTGCTCGACGTCGTCGAAGCAGACCAGCGCGATATCGGCCGGCACGGTCAGCCCGCGCTCGCGGATGGCCTGCATGGCGCCGAGCGCGGTCATGTTATTCACCGCCAGGATCGCGGTCGGAAGCGGATCGAGGCTCAGAATCTGGTGGGTCGCCGAATACCCGCCGGCCCGATCGGCGGAGGTCTCGGCCACCAGCTCCGGATCCGGCGCGATTCCGGCCGCGGCGAGCGCCTCCTGGTACCCCTGCAGGCGCTCGCGGGCCGTCGAGACGTTGTCGGGTTCGACGATCGCGGCGATCCGGCGGTGGCCGATGGAGATGAGATGGCGGACCAACCGCCGCGCGCCCGCCACGCTATCCCCCTGCACCAGATCGCAATCGAGGCCGCGCACGGAACGGTCCATGAGCACGAACGGAAACTTGCGCCGCACGAGCAGCTCGATGTTGGGCAACGAACGATCGCCGACCGGCGCGATGAGGAGGCCCTCGACGCAATGGGAGATCATGTCCTCCACGTACTGCCGCTCGAGCGCCAGATCGTTCTCGCTGATGCAGAGGAGCAGGCGATAGCCGGCCCGCCGCGCCACGGTCTCGGCGCCGCGCACCACCACCGCGAAGAACGGGTTCACGATGTCGGGAACGATCAACCCGAGCGAGCCGGTCTTGTTCGACTTGAGCCCGCGGGCCACGCCGTTGGGGATGAAGTTGAGATCGCTGATCGCCTTTTCGACCCGCCGCCGCGTCTCGGGCCGCACGCTCGGCGCGCCGTTCACCACCCGCGACACCGTCATGGGCGAGACGCGCGCCTTCTTCGCTACGTCACGGAGTGTGTTCATGGCCGTGCGGCGCCTGCGAGCCGGAGAAATAGACCTCATCGTAGGCGCAGGTCGCGTCCTTGTCGGCGGGCTGCGGGTAGTCGACCAGCTTCCCCTCGTAGTTTCGGAGCGTCCACTTGTCGGGCCCCCGCGCGACGACATAGTCGGGTCCGATGGAGACCTTGCCCATCCCGCCGGGCGTGTCGATCACGAGGTGCGGAATGGCGAGGCCCGAGATGTGGCCCCGCAGCTCCTGCATGAGCGCGATGCCCGTCTCGACCGAGGTGCGCAGGTGCGACGTCCCCGCCGCGACGTCTCCCTGAAAGAGATAGTAGGGACGGACGCGGCAGCGCAGAAGCTCGGTGAACAGCTTGCGCAGGACCCGCACCGACGAATTCACGCCGCGCAGGAGCACCGTCTGGTTGCCGAGCGGGATACCAGCGTCGGCCAGCTTCTCGCACGCGGCGCGCGCCAGCGGTGTCAGCTCCTTGGGGTGGTTGAAGTGCGTATTGATGTAGAGCGGGTGGTACTTCTTGAGCATCGTGCAGAGCGCGTCGTCGACCCGCATCGGCAGCACCACGGGAACCCGGGTCCCGATCCGGATGATCTCGACATGCGGGATCGCCCGCAGCGCCGCCAGGATCTGCTCGAGACGGGCATTTGACAAGGTGAGCGGATCGCCGCCCGAGACCAGCACGTCGCGGATCGCCGGCGTGCGGCGGATGTAGTCGAGCGCCTCCTCGAGATCGTCGCGCGAGATCGGCGACTCCTCCTTGCCGACCAGACGCCGCCGGTTGCAGTGGCGGCAGTAGATCGCGCAGCGGTCGAGCGCCAGCAGGAGGCAGCGATCCGGGTAGCGATGGAAAATCCCGGTGGCCGGCGAGTGGCTGTCCTCTCCCAGCGGATCGGCCAGATCGCCGGGCTCGTTCTGGAGCTCGCGCGCGCTGGGAATGACCTGCATCCGCACCGGGCAGGCCGGGTTGTCGCGATCGATGAGTGAAAAGTAATACGGCGTGATCGCCACCCGGAACTGCCCGGGCGCCGCGTCCAGCCCAGCCGCCTCGTCGGCGGTGAGCGGCAGGCGCGCCGCGATCTCGTCCTTGCCGGTGATCCGATTGCGAAGCTGCCAGTGCCAGTCGTCGAAGCCGTCGCCGTCGATGATGGGGAGAGCCAGCGTCACAGATCCCCCTTCGCGTCCTTGGCCGGGGAGGCGTCCGCGGCGCTTGCGCCGCCCGCGCCACCGCGACCACCACCGCCCGCGCCACCGCGAC
>CALAOV010000173.1 GCA_937889515.1 uncultured Myxococcales bacterium
TTTTTTTTTTTAATGATACGGCGACCACCGAGATCTACACTCTTTCCCTACACGCCGCTCTTCCGATCTCCAGCACCGCCACCGCCCCGATCATGTCGCCGCGCGCCTCCAGCGTCTCGGCCAATCTCCGGCCCAGACGCCCCCGGCGCAACGGTTCGTACTCCGCCGCATGCGCGGCGCGCAGCAGGTCGAGCCCGACGGATTCGCGTTTGCGTTGATCGCTCTGCCCGCTCCCCTCCGAGATCCGCGCCGCGATCGTCTCGGAGAGCGCCAGCGCGGCGTCGGCACCCGGATGTCCGGCCAGGGCTTTTTCGAGAAGCGCGAGGACCTGCGCCGGCGCCGCGGCGGATCCGTCCTGCGCCAGCAGGCGCTGCGCGGCCAGATAGTATCCGGCCGGGGTCGTCGGGGATGGGGGCCCGGCCGCCGTCGCCGTCCGCGCGGCTCCGGCATCGGCGCGCCAGTCGGCGGCCAGCGCGCCGAGCCCCGCCTCTTCCGCTTCGGCCGCCAGCGCCAGCAGCGCCTCCCGGGCGGCCCCGTGGTCGAGCGCTTCGAGGTGGGTGCGCCGCAAGCGGAGCGCATCCTTCATGAACCCGCCCTCGCGCAGCGCGGTGTCGAGCGCGCCCACGCGGGCGGCCAGCTCCGGACCGGGCGGCGAGAACCGGATCGCCTCTTCGCCCAGGCGACGCGCGCGATTCGCGCGTCCCGCGCGCGCCTCGGCGAGGGCGGTCTCGAGGACCGCGACCGGTGCCGGCGAAACGCGGGGACGGGCTCGGACCGCCGGTGCGCGCACCGGGGTCTCCTTGGCGGGCGGCGGCGCCCCATTGTCCCGGCCCCCGCGCCCGGCGTCCGGCGTCTCGCCGCCCGGCAGAGAGCGGGCGCGCCGCAGGAGCTCGAGGCGAGGCTTCCCGGTCGCCAGCTCGGCCGCGGTGGTCAGGGTCGCCCGCGCCTCGGCCGGGTCCAGTCGATTCGCGAGCCGCACCGCCCGGCGCGCGGCCGCGCGGCGATGGTGAACGGGGACCCGCTGGTCGCGCGCCAACCCCAGCCAGGTGAGCGCCGCCTCACGCGGCCGATCGGCGCCGAGCTGGGCGTCGGCCAGGGCCGCCACCAGGGTCGGCGCCGGAGTCTTCCCCTCGGCCTTCGCCAGATTCCCCAGGTTCCCGATGAAGGCCACCCGATCGGCCGGTGGCATGGTGCGGGCCAGGCTGAGAGCCGCCGCGGTCAGGGCCGGCGTCGCCCCGCCTTCCCGCGCCGCATGATCGAGCTCGTCGCGGGCCGCCGCCGCGTCGTGGCCGCGGACCAGCTCCGCCAGCTCGACCCGCAGCCGGGCCCGGGCCCGCCCATCGGTCGCCGACGCAATCGAGCGCCGCAAGGTGTCCTCACCCGCCCGCACCACGGAAGCCTATCACGGGCTCCGCGGTCTGTTAGAGTGCGCGGCGCATGAATTCGAGGGAGAAAACGGCGGACGCCGCGTTCGCCGAATCCTTTGCGGTGATCCTGGGCGGCGGCGCCGGAACGCGCCTTTGGCCCTCCAGCCGGCGTGCGCGTCCCAAGCAGCTTCTCGCGCTCGGTGGCTCGGAGTCGCTGCTGGCGGCCGCCGTTCGGCGCGCGCAGGCGTTCTTCGGGGTCGGTAGGACGCTGGTGGTGACGGCCGCCGACCAAGAGGCCGCGGTCCGCGCCGCGATTCCCGACCTGCCGCCTGAGAACATCGTGGCCGAACCGATGCCCCGCAACACGGCGGCCGCCGTCGGACTGGGTGCGGTGATCGCCACCCGCCGCGGCCGGACGCCGTGATCGCGGTCTTCCCCGCCGATCCCTACATCGGCGACGAGCCCGCCTTCGAGCGCCTGGTCCGTCTGGCCAACGCCGAGGCGCGCGAAACGATCGTCACCATCGGCATCCGGCCCACCCACGCCGAGACCGGCTTCGGCTACCTCCGTCTGGGCGCGCGGCTGCCCCGCCCGGCCGCGGACCCGGTTCACGAGGTCGGCGCCTTCGTCGAAAAGCCCGACCGCCCGACCGCCGAGCGCTACCTCGCCTCGGGCGAGTACCTCTGGAACTCGGGGATGTTCTTCCTGACCGCGCGCCGCATGTTCGAGGAGACGAGGCGCCATCTGCCCGCGCTCGGCACCCTGCTGGACGCCGCGGTGGCGGCACGCAATCCGAACGATCTGAAGAAGGTGATCGACGCCGGCTATGCGGGTGCGCCGGCGATCTCGATCGACAACGGCATCATGGAGAAGGCGACCGGTCTGCGCGTCGTCCCCGGGGAGTTCGGCTGGAACGACGTGGGGAGCTGGGCGGCCCTGACGGCGGTCCGCCCCCCCGACCCGCGCGGCAACGTGGTGCTGGGCGGCGCAACGCTGATCGACGGCGACGGCAACATCATCGTGGCCGACGAGGGCGCCCCGTTCGTCGGCGTGGTCGGCGTCCAGGATCTGGTGGTGGTCGCCACCCGCGACGCGATCCTGGTCATCCCCAAGGATCGTGCGCAGGATGTTCGACAGATCGTGGAGGCCGCCAAGAAGGCGGGCCGCCACGATCTTCTTTGAGGCAGACCTGGCAGGGAGCGACCGAATGAACCCGAGAGTGTTTCGTGAGTACGACATCCGCGGCAACGCGGAGAGCGACTTTCCCGACGACTTCGTGGCCGATCTGGGACGGTCGATCGGGGCCTATTTCGCCGACGCGGGCGTCCGCCGCATCACGCTCGGCCGCGATTGCCGGCTCTCCTCGCCGCGCATCCACGCCGCGATCAAACGCGAGCTGCTCGGCGCCGGGCTGGACGTGATCGACGTCGGCATCGTGCACTCGCCGGGGCTGTATTTTTCGGTCTTTCACCTGAAGGTCGAAGGGGGCGTCATGATCACCGCCAGCCACAATCCGGGGGAGGACAACGGCTTCAAGATCGTCTCCGGTAAGACCACCATCCACGGCGCCGAGATCCAGAAGCTGCGCGAGCGGATCGAGCGCCGCGATTTTCGCCCCGCCGCCACGCCCGGCCGCGCGACCGATTACGACATCCTCGCGGACTACATCGACTACATCGTCGACAACATCCAGCTCGGGCCCCGGCGGTTCAAGGTCGTCGTCGACGGTGGGAACGGCACCGGGGGCCTCGCCGTGCTCCCGATCCTGCGCAAGCTCGGATTCGAGGTGGAGGCTATCTACTGCGAGCCGGACGGCCGCTTCCCCAACCACCACCCCGATCCCACCGTCCCCGCGAACCTGGCCGACCTGATCGCGCGGGTGAAAGCCGGCGGCGCCGAGGTGGGGATCGCGCTCGACGGCGACGCCGATCGAATCGGCGCCGTCGACGGGCAGGGGCGAATCATCTGGGGCGACCAGCTGGTGATGCTCTTCGCGACGGAGATCCTCAAGCGACAGCCCGGCGCCACCTTCGTGAGCGAGGTCAAGTGCAGCCAGGCGCTCTTCGATCACATCGGCCAGCTCGGGGGGAAGGCCATCATGTGGAAGGTGGGCCACTCCCTCATCAAGGCCAAGATGAAGGAGGAGAAGGCGGTGCTGGCCGGCGAGATGTCGGGGCACATGTTCTTCGCCGACCGCTGGTTCGGCTTCGACGACGCGGTCTACGCCGGCCTGCGCCTGTGCGAGCAGCTCACCCACTCGACCCAGACGCTGGCCGAGCTCTACGACACGCTGCCGGTCCTGCACAACACCCCCGAGATCCGGATGCCCTGCCCCGACGATCTCAAGTTCGAGGTCGTCCGCCGCGCCATCGCCTGGTTCCGCGAGCGGCAACCGGTGGTCGACATCGACGGCGTGCGCATGATCTTCCAGGAGCAGGGCCAGACCGTCGGCTGGGGCCTGGTGCGGGCCTCCAACACCGGCCCGGTGCTGGTCATGCGCTTCGAAGCGGACAGCCCGAAGCGTCTGGCGGAAATTCAAGCGCTGGTCGAAGCGCGCATCCAGCAGATCATCGCCGACGTGACCGCCGGCCGCTGATCGCTCAGGAGCTGCCGGGCGCCAGGATCGTCTCGATGCGCTCGATGAGCGTGACCGGCGCGAACGGCTTTTCGAGGAAACCGCCCTCGGGCAGCGTCCCCTGCTCCGCCAGCGCCGTCCGCCCGAAGGCGCTCATGAAGAGAATCTTCGACCCCGGCCAGCGCTCCTCGACCCGTTCCCAGAGCGCCAACCCGTTCGTGACCGGCAGACCGATGTCCACCAGCAGGAGATCGACCGCCACCCCGTGGGTGGCCGCCCAATCCTCGGCCTCGGCGGCGTTGGCGGCCTCCAGCGTGGCGTAGCCGCTGCGCCGCAACACCTTCACCGTCATGGTGCGGACCAGATCGTCGTCCTCGACCACGAGGATGGTCGCCGCCCGCCTCGGCTGCTGCATGGTCCAGCCGATCGATCGCTCCAGCGCGACCTCGACCGGGACCCCGACCGATGGCGTGGGGATCGGCCCGCGCCAGGCGAGCAGCCGCTGCGCCAGCTCGGCGCCGCGATCGACCGCGGTCAGAATCTGTTCGACGTCGTCCCGCGCCGGATCGTGGGGGCGGAGGTCTTCGCCGATCACGGTGGCGAACCCGCGGATCGCCGAGAGCACGTTCTTGAGATCGTGCACGATCGATCCGATCAACTCGCGATCGCTATCGGGCTCAGCGGAACCGGATCCGGCGGTCGCGCCCGGCTTCTTTCGCTGCGTCAAAGAGGTGCCCTTTCTTCGAGCCGCCCCTCCCCGACGGTGGCGGCAATCTTCCAGGACCGGCCGGCTTTGTCAATTCGGGCGGTCAGCCCCGGGGCGGAACCTTTTCGCCGTGCCGGGCGATCTCCGCCTCCAGCCCCGCGGCCTGCTCGCGCAGGTGCCGGGGAATCTCGGCGTACACGTCCTCGAACAACGAATGCAGCGGGGGCTTGGGCGGCCGACTCTCCGCGTAGATCAGGGCCTCGCCGATCTCCCGGTTGATCTCCTGGCGGGTGTGCGCCACGAACTCCGCATCGAACACGCCGCGCGCCTGGCCGTACTTGAGGAAGCGGTCGATCGGATCGCGGCGCTCCCATTCCTTGGGCTCGGCCGGATCGCGATATTTCGAAGGATCGTCGGACGAGCTGTGCGCGCCGCGCCGGTAAGTGCGGGCCTCGATCAGCGTCGGCCCTTCGCCGCGCCGTCCGCGCGCGGCCGCCTCACGGACCACGTGGATCATCGCCAGAATATCGTTGCCGTCGACCAGCACCCCCGGCATCCCGTAGGCGATCGCCTTCTGGGCGAAGGTCGGCGTCGCGGTCTGCCCGGAGCTCGGCACGGAGATGGCCCAGCCGTTGTTGCGGCAGAGCAGAATGGCCGGCACCTTGTAGAGCGCCGCGAAGTTGGCGCTGACGTGGAAGATCGGGGTCGAGCTGGCGCCTTCGCCGAAGAAGGCCAGGGCCACGTCCTGGGTCTTCTGGAGCTTGGCGGCCCAGGCCGTTCCGACGGCGTGGGGGATGTGCGATCCGACCGGGGAGCTCACGGAGACGAAGTTGAGCCGCTTGACCGAATGGTGCACCGGCATCTGGCGACCCTTGACCGGGTCTTCGGAGTTCCCGAAGAGCTGGCACATGAAGGTGCCCAGCGGATAGCCGCGGAAGAGGGCCGCCCCGATCTCGCGGTAGGCCGGGTAGATCCAGTCGGCGTCGCGCAAGGCGTGCGCCGCGCCGATGTGGGTCGCCTCCTCGCCCAGCGAGGTGAGGTAGAAACCCATTCGCCCCTGCATCCGCAAGCGCAGCATCCGCTCGTCGAGAATGCGGACCAGGAGCATCGTGCGATACAGGCGGCGCAACTCGTCGCTCGATAGCGCCGGCTCCCGCTCGGGATGCAGGACCCGCCCCTCGTCGTCGATGACTCGTGTGACTTCCAGCTTCACGGTGGACCGCAGGCCGTATAATCGCCCGAGCCGCGCCCGTCAAGGAAGCCCCCCCCGCCCATGAAGATTCAGCTCCGCGATGTCCTCTGTCTGTCGGGGCGCGATTACGTCGTCGAGGGGCTGGTCTCGATGGAGGTGGCGGGTAAGACCTCGCTCGCCGCGCGCGCGGTCGATGGAGCGGAAGTACTCTGGATCGAATCGGCAGCTTCGGCAGTTTCGGCAGCCTCGGATCGCCTGCTGGTGCTCCACCAGATCAAAGACCTGGATCTCTCCCCGCCGCCGCCGGAGAGCATCAACTATCACGGTGTCCCCTACGTCCTCCGCCTGTCCGGACGCGCGACCCTGGTAGTCAGCGGCGTCGTGCCCGAGCGCGCCACCGGCCCCGCGCAGATCTGGCGCTATCACACCGCCGGCGACCTCCACCTCCAGATCGAAGAAAAAGATGGCCGGCTGCTCATGCTGGCGGGGCAGACGGTGCTCCGTGGCATGATCGACCTCCTACCGGGACACTGACCAGATGGGCGGCAATACGTTCGGGACGATGTTTCGCGTGACGACCTTCGGGGAGTCGCATGGGCCGGCCGTGGGCGTGGTGGTCGACGGCTGTCCGCCACGCCTGCCCATCACGATCGCCGAGATCCAGCGGGAGCTCGACCGGCGGCGCCCCGGGCAGAGCGCGATCACCACCCAGCGGCGCGAGCTCGACGAGGTCGAGATCCTGTCCGGCGTGCACGAGGGGCTGACGCTGGGGACGCCCATCTCGATGCTGGTGCGAAACAGCGACACCCGCGGTGGCGACTACGAAGAGATGCGGACCAAGTTCCGCCCCTCGCACGCCGACTTTACTTACAAGACCAAGTACGGTATCCGCGCCTGGCAGGGCGGGGGGCGCGCCAGCGCGCGCGAAACCGTCGGGCGCGTCGCGGCCGGGGTGCTGGCCCGCAAGGCGCTGGCGGCGGCGGGCGCGATCGATATCGTCGCCTGGGTGCAGCGGGTCCAGGATCTGGAGGTCGAGATCGATGCGGCCACGGTCGCCCGCGACGCCGTCGAGGCCAACATCGTGCGCTGCCCGGACGCGGCGACGGCGACCCGCATGATCGCGCTCATCGACGAGGCCCGCAAGGCGGGCGATTCGCTGGGCGGCGTGGTCGAAGCGGTCGCGCGGGGCGTGCCCGTCGGCCTGGGCGAACCGGTGTTCGACAAGCTGGAAGCGGATCTGGCCAAGGCCATGCTGTCGCTGCCGGCGGCCAAGGGCTTCGAGATCGGCAGCGGTTTCGCCGGCACCCGCCTGCGCGGCAGCGAGCACAACGATCCGTTCTACGACGGCGGCGGACGCGTCCGGACCCGCGGCAACCGTTCGGGCGGCGTGCAAGGCGGCATCTCGAACGGCGAGGACATCGTCATTCGCGTCGCTTTCAAACCGACCGCGACCATCCTGCGCGAGCAGCAGACGGTCGACGAAGACGGCCACGACACCACCCTCAAGGCGCGTGGCCGCCACGACCCGTGCGTGCTGCCGCGCGCGGTGCCGATCGTCGAGGCGATGCTGGCGCTGGTGCTGGCCGATCATTTCTTGCGGCAGCGCGGCCAGTGCGGAAGCTAGCGCTCGCGCTCCTGCTGACCTCGGCGACGGGGTGTCCCCGGCACGCCGTGGATCTGGTTCGCTTCGACGCCTCGATGCCCGCGCCGCCACCGGTGGCCGAGGAACCGCACGAAGTGCACTTCACCTATACGGCGCCGGATGCGGTCACCTTCGACTGGCGCGGCAGCAGCTCGACGCTGCGGTACTGGGCCAAGGATCTCCCGCCGCGCACGGTCACGGCGCATCCGCCCAGCCCCGCGCCGACCTCGGCGCCCGGCCCCTGGCAGGAAGCCATCGCCGACGAGCTCGTTCCCGGCCTCGAGTACACCTACGAGGTCGGCCACCCCGTGCGGCCGATGGACCGCAGCTTCCGAGCGCCGCCCGCGGCAGGCACCTCGGACTTCGTCTTCGCGGCGGTGGGCGACCTGGGCGATGCGGCGAATCAACCGGCGGCCGCCGGCGTGCACCGCGACATCCGTCTGGCCGACCCGTCGTTCGTCCTCGCGCTGGGCGATCTGTCGTACGCCGATCTCAAGACGCAGGCGGCGGTGGACCGGCATTTCGACGACGTCATGATCTGGTCGCAACGCGCGGCCTACATGCCGATCTGGGGCAACCACGAATGGGAGGATCCGGCGCGGGACGACCTGCGCAACTACAAGGGGCGGTTCGCGCTTCCCCACGCGGCCGCTTCCCCGGGTGCGCCCACCGCCGGCTGCTGCGGCGAGGACTGGTACTGGTTCGACTTCGGCTCCGTCCGCTTCATCGCCTACCCCGAGCCCTACACGCACGACACCTGGGCCGACTGGGCCGAGCACGCAGAGCCGCTGCTGGCGAGCGCCGAGACCGACCCGAAGATCAAATTCGTGATCACCGCCGGGCACCGGCCGGCCTACTCGTCGGGACATCACGGCAGCGAGCTGCAGCTGCGCGCCATCCTCGACGGATGGGGCAAGCGCTTCAAGAAGTACGTGCTCAACCTGAACGGACACAGCCACGTCTACGAGCGGAGCAACCCGCAGGCGCACGTCGTGCACGTGACCGCCGGGACCGGCGGCGGCGCGCTCGAGCACGCGACGACCCCCTGTCTGTGGAACGACTGCAAGTCGCCGCCCTTCACCGCCTTTCGCGCGATCCACCACGGCTTCCTCAAGATCACGGTGCGTCCGACGGAGCTGGCCCTCGAGGCGATCTGCGGTCCGGCCTCGCCCGGCGAAGAGGACATCCACTGCGCGGAAGGGCAGATCATCGATCAGACGATCATCCCCGCGGGCGGCGCGGCCGCGACCGTCCGAGCGCCGCGCCACCAGGCCGACGCGTTATTTCACTAGGGACCCTCGAAGGGGCTTTGCCCCCCGCGATCGGCTCGGGCCGGCAAAGCCGTCCCTCCCCCGACGCGATCTTTTCACTAGGGACCCTCGAAGGGTCCCTTGCCCCCCGCGATGGGCTCGGGCCGGCAAAGCCGTCCCTCCCCCGACGCGATCCACTAGCTAGCTCGGCGGGCCGGCGGGCCTGGCGGTTTCGCGGCGGATGATCTCCAGCGCGGCCTCGTCGAACTCGTAGTGGGCGCGGCAGAAATTGCAGGTCACTTCGGCCCGGCCGTCGTCGAGGATCATCGCCGCCAGCTCCGTCTCCCCGAGCAAGGCCAGCGACGTCCCGGCGCGGGCGCGGGAGCAGGGGCAATCGAAACGCACCGGGCGCCGGTCGAGGATCTTGATCTCGCCGAGCTGGTCGCCGAGCACGGCGCCCAGCACCCCCGCGCCATCCCGCGGCCCGCCCCCGAGCGCCTTCAGGAATTCGCCGTCGGCGATGAGACCGCGCGCGGCGGCCACCCGCACGGCGCCGTCGCTGCCGGGGAGGGCCTGGATCAGGATGCCCGCGGCAAACGCGATCGTTCCATCCGGAGCCAGCGTCGCGTCGCAGGCCATCGCGCTCACGATCTGTTCGCTGGCCTCGAGGTAGCGCTCGACGTCCTCGTCGATCTCGCCGCTCGCGATCGAGGTTCGACCGCTGAAGGTCTCGCCCAGACCGACGTCGCGGAGCACGCTCACGAGGCCCGTGCGCCCGACCGCCGCGGCCAGGCTGGCGCGCGCGCCGGACGCCGCCGCCAGCGCGACGCCCGGATGTTTGACGTACGCCCGCGCCGTGCCGGCGGCCGTCGCGTCGACGGTGAGCCCGCCGAGCGGCCCGTCGCCCAGCACCTGCAAGGTCACGCGTTCGTCGTCCTTGGTGAGCGTCGCCAGCAAGAGGCCCGCGGTGAGCCCGCGCGCCAGCGCGATCGACGCCGCCGGCCCCGCCTGGTGCCGCCGGGCGGCCTCGCGCGCCACGGCGGTGGTGGTCACCGCGACGATCCGCACCGGACGACCGTCGATGACGGCGCGGACGATCTCATCGCCTAGGCGGTCGGCCGGGTCGGCCGGATCGGCCGGTTCGGCGGGGTTCGAATGTTCGGTGCGGCCCATGAAGGTGCTCCCGTCAATGTTACGCTTGCCGCAGGCCGATGTCCGCGTCGCCCCCCTTCGCGTTTTTCACGCTCCCCAACCTGCTCAGCCTGGCGCGGCTGCCGCTGGGGTGGGTGTTCTGGATCGCGCTCGGGCGAACGCCGGCGCACGCGGTTCCCGCGCTGGGCGTCATGGCCGCGGCGGCGGTCACCGACGTCCTCGATGGCACCCTGGCGCGCCAACGCGGCATCAACGTCGCGGGCGCCGGAGCCTGGCTCGATCCCACCTGCGACAAGCTGTTCATTGCGGCGGTGCTGGCGGCGCTCCACTTCGAGCGCGGCGTCTCTTTCGGCATCCTGGCGATGATCGTGGCGCGGGAGCTCCTGCAGCTTCCCCTGGTGGTCGTCTACCGGGCGAGCCCGACGCTGCGGCGGTGGCTGCGCTACGACTTCCGGGCCAGCTTGCTGGGCAAGGCCGCCACGGTCGCGCAGTTCCTAGCCATCGCGGCGCTCATGCTGGGCTGGCCTGCGCGCGGGCTGGCGATCTCGGCCTTCGCGCTGGGCGTGACGGCGCTGGGCGACTACGTGCGGCGGGCGGTCATTATCGGTCGCGCCCGCTTGCGCGACGCGGACGGGCCCGGGCGGTCATGACCGGGGCGCCCGCGTGAAGGACGACGTCCCCGACGGCGGAGCCGCGCCGCCCGCATCCTCACGCCTACGCCGGCTTCTGCCCGTCGAGGGGAGCGTCCGTTATCACCTGCTCCTCGCGGGCGTCGCGCTTTTCGTCCTCGGGCCGCTCGGCGGCATCGCGAGCGCGTACATGACCTTCAGCCTGGGGTTCTTCGTGGGGGGGCAGGTGTTGGCCGGCATCCTCGGCTCCACGGTGACCTATGGCTACGGTGCCGCGGGAAAGCACGGCGCCAACTACATCCAGACCATGGCCGCCTCGGTGGCGTCGATGGCGGGGATGGGGGTGCTCATCCAGGCGATGGTCTGGCTGGGAATGCCGCTGCCGGCTGCCTGGAAGCTGGGCCTATATTTCGGTTGCATCGGGATGTTCGGGATCGGCCTCGGCATGCTCTACACGCCGATCCTCGTCGACAGGATGCAGCTCGAGTTCCCCTCGGGCCACGCGGTCGCCAACATTCTCCGAGCGCTCACCGACAAGCGCCTCCTGCGGCGCTCGATCGGCAAGCTGGGCGGGGGCACCGCCGGTGGCATCGCGATCGGCGCGCTGGTCTCGCGGGTGGCCTGGCTGGGGCGCAGCGGCATCTCTGCCTCGACGGTGGGCGCCGGCCTCATCGTGGGCTCGCGCATCGGCGTGCCGGCCGCCGTGATGGGCGGCATCGGCGCGCTGCTGGTCCCGCGCCTGCGCGCCACTGGCGTCCTCGGCCCCCACGATCCGTTCCGCAAGATCGGCTTTCTGGTCGCGCTGGCCATGATCTTCGGCGCGGCCGTGGTCGACCTCGCGATGATCGGGGTCGAGGCGGCGCGCCGCCTGCGCACGCGCCGTGCTCCCGCCGCGCCTTCGGCGTCCGGCGGTCTCGACTCGGGCCGGCTCGCCGCCTGGGTCATCGGCTGGGGCGTGGCGCTGGTGACGGTGGCGACGGTGCTGCTCGATCAGCCGCTGGGATTCGTGCTCTTTGCGCTGGGGCTCACGTTTCTGTTCGTCTTCATCAACGGCATCGCGACCGGCATCTCTGATTCGAACCCCATCTCCAGCGCCTTCGTGGTGGCCGTCCTCCTCATGTCGTTCCTCGGTCTGCGCTCGCCCATCGTAGCGATGATGGCCGCCAGCGTCCTGCTCATCGCCTGCACCGTGGGCGTCGACATGCAGCAGGACCGGTCCACGGGGTGGCGCCTGGGATCGAACCGCGCCATCCAATTTCGTTACCAGGCGGTCGGCATCTTCGTGGGCGCCGTCCTCTGCGTAGCGCTGGCCAAGTTGTTCATGAATGCCTACCCGGTGTTGAAGGTCGACACCTTCACCCATCCCGAAGCCGGCGTCGGCGTCTGGCAATCCGCCATGACCTTCAAGTTCGTGGGCGCCATCCGCGGCCTCGGACACCTCAAGCCCGTTCAAACGACGGCGCTGGCGATCGGGTTCGGCATCGGTCTTTGCACCGAGCTCGCGCGCAAGCTGCTGGCCCGCTCGGCAGGCTACCGGCATCTCGTCGAGTCGAGCTCGCTCGGCTTCGCCTGCGGATGGATCCTGGACGCGATCTTGCTCCCCAGTCCCTACGCGTCGTCGTTCGGCGGCTTTGTCGATCTGGGGACCTCGGCCTGGTTCGCGGCCGGCGGCGTGCTCTCCTCGGCGCTGGCGCCGCGCCGCCGGGCCGCCCGCCCCGCGCCCGAGCAGGCCGACGCGCTGCCCGAGGACATGAGCACGCCGTCGTTGCTGGGCGGCGGCCTCATCGCGGGCGAGTCGCTCTACACGCTGGGCGCCGGGATCGTGGCGCTGCTCGCGCTGCTCTGATCTCCCGAGAGCCAACATCGGATAGGCTTGCCGCCCCGCGCTAGCCATGACCTCCATCCTCCGCTCCTCCACCCACCCGCGCTGGTTCGCGGCCAGCACCGTCGATCTGCCGGTGCTGCTGTCGGATCATCTGCACTGCGAGCGGAAGGCGGCCGAAAATGCGCTGGCGCTGGTGCGGCGCTATCCGCACCGCGGGACGTCGGTCGGGCAGCTGGCGCGGCTGGCGCACGAGGAGACCAGCCACGTGGTCCAGGTCGGCGCGCTCATGGCCCGCCGCGGGTGGGTGCCGCGCACCGACACGCCCAACCACTACGCGCGGGCGCTGTTGGCGGAGGTGCGCGGCCGCGAGCCGGAACGGTTGCTCGACGCGCTGCTGGTCGCGGCGTTCATCGAAGCGCGCTCGCACGAGCGGCTCGGGTTGCTCGCGACTGGTTTCGCTAGAGCCGGCGACGCGGAGCTGGCCGACTTCTATTTGGCTCTCGCCGACGCGGAGGAGCGCCACGCCGACATCTTCCTGGATCTGGCGCGACCGCTGGTCTCGGCCGAATCCTTCGCCGAGCGGCTCGACGTGCTCGGCGAGCGCGAGACCGACGTGCTGGCCGACCTGCCGCACACCACCCGCGTTCACTGACTCAGACGCGAAAAGCGATCTCTCCGCCCACGATCGTCGTGTCGACTTCGAGGTTCGCCGACCAGAGCACCAGATCGGCGCGCTGGCCGATGGCGAGCGTGCCGCGGTCTGTGAGACCGACGCGCGCGGCCGGGACGGTGCTGGCCATGGCGAGCGCGTCTTCGATCCGGGCGCCGCTGAGGCGAACCATCGCGCGCACCGCCCGATCCAGGGTGAGCGTCGACCCGGCCAGGGTACCGTCGGGCGCGCGCGCGCATTCGCCATCGGAAACGATCGGCAGGCCACCCAGCTGGTAAGAGCCCGCCGGCGCGCCCGCGGCGGCCACCGCGTCGGTCACGAGCACGATCCGATCGGTCCCTTTCGCGCGCAGCGCCAGCTTCAGCGCCGCGGCGTGCACGTGTACGCCGTCCGCGATCAGGCTCACCGCCACCCGATCGTCGGTCAGGGCCGCGCCCACCGCACCGGGCGCACGGTGGTGGAGGCCCGACATGGCGTTGAACAGATGTGTCACCAGCGTCGCGCCGGCGTCGATCCCCGCTTCGGCCTCCTCGAAGGTCGCGTCGGTGTGACCCAGGGCGACCGCGACACCCGCGGCGACCAGGCGCCGGATCCGGTCGAGCGCCCCGGGCCGCTCCGGCGCGAGCGTCACCAGCCGCAGCGCGTCCGCGGCGAGCAGCTCGTCGAGCATCTCGTCGAGAGCCGCGTCGGCCGCTGCGATGGCGCGCGGATCGTGGGCGCCGACGCGGGCCGGTGAGAGCAGCGGCCCCTCCAGATGCAGCCCCGGCAGGCGCGCGCCGGCTCCGAGGTCGGTCGAGACGGCGGGGGCAACGGCGCCGGCCAGGGCGGCTGCGACCGCCCGGTAGTGGGTGGCTGTCGTGCTCACCACCGTCGGCAAGAAGGTCGTGACCCCGGTCGCCGGCAGGCGCGACGCCAGCGCGCGGAGGGCCGCCGCGTCCGCGCCGACCTCCAGCCCGAACGCGCCGTTGCACTGCAGATCCACCAGCCCGGGCGACACGATATCGGCGTCGAAGCGCGGCGTCGGCAGCTCGCCCACCGCGCCCTGCCGAGCTTCCACGATCCGGTCCCCTTCGACGACCAGCGCGCCCGCCGCCAGACGTCCGCCCAGAAGCAGACGTCCGGTGACGGAGTATCGGTTGTGGCCGCTCGGCGATTCTGTTTTCATCGTCGCCTTTCCATCCTATCGGAGGTCCGATGCGCTTTCTCCTCACAACCGCCCTCTTCGCCACCGCGCTGGCGCTGCCGGTCCTCGCGGCCCTGTCGCGTCCGACCGCGGCGGCGCCCGCAGCGGCACCAACAACGGCTCCGGCCAGCGGCCTCGCGTTCCCGTTCCCGGTGAAGGAAAAGACCCTCGCCAACGGCCTGCGCGTCTACGTGGTCGGCTACGATTCGCCCGGCCTGGTCGCCTACTACTCGGTCGTGCGTACCGGCAGCCGCAACGAGGTCGAGCCGGGCAAGTCGGGGTTCGCCCACTTCTTCGAGCACATGATGTTCCACGGCACGGAGAAGTATCCAGCCGACGCCTACAACGCCGTCATCAAGGAGATGGGCGCCGACTCCAACGCCTTCACCTCCGACGATCTGACCGTCTATCACATCCTGGCGGGCAAGGCGGCGCTCCCCAAGATCGTCGAGATCGAGAGCGATCGTTTTCAGCACCTGCGCTACCTCGAGCCGGACTTTCAGAAGGAAGCGCGCGCCGTCCTCGGCGAATACAACAAGAACGCCTCCAATCCGCTGGAGAAGATGATCGAGGTGCTCTACGACCACGCCTTCACGACGCACACCTACAAGCACACGACGATGGGCTTCATCAAGGACATCGAGAACATGCCCAACGAGATGGCCTACTCGCGGCAGTTCTTCGATCGCTACTACCGGCCGGACAACATCGTCATCCTGGTCGTCGGGGACGCCGATCCGGAGACGGTCTTCAAGCTGGTCGAGGCCAACTGCGGCGCCTGGAAAGCGGGCGACAAGCACCCGGCCATCCCGGTCGAGCCGCCGCAGAAGAAGGAACAGCGCGCCGAGCTGGGTTGGCCCGGCGCGACGCTGCCGATGCTGGTCGAGGGCTACCACACGCCGGCGTTCTCGACGACCAACGTCGATCTGCCGACGCTGGATGTGCTGGCGGAGCTGCTGTTCGCGGAGCGCGCGCCGCTGTACAAGAAGCTGGTCATCACCGAGCAGAAGGTGGAATCGCTCTCCGGCTCCAACGACGCGCACGTCGATCCCAACCTCTTCACCGTGCTGGCGCGCATCAAGAAGCCGGCAGACACCGCCTACGTCGAGCACGCCATCCACGACGAGATGGCCAAGGTCGCCAAGGAAGGCGTCGACGACAAGACGCTCAGCCAGGTGCTCTCGCACGTCAAATACAACTTCGCGGGGCAACTCTCGACGGCGGACAAGACCGCCTACACGGCGTCGTCGTTCCTGGCGTTGACCGGCGATCTGTCGTCGATCAACAGCTACTTCGCCCTATACGACAAGGTCACGAGCGCCGACGTCAAACGCGTCGCCGCCGCTTACTTTCAACCGACCAACCGGACGGTCGTCACCCTCAAGGCCGGCAAATGAGGTCGATCATGCTCCTGTCCTCCGCTCTCTTGGCCGCGGCCGCGACGTCACGTGGCGCGGCCGCGGCGCCCGCCAAACCGTCTTCCAAGTTGCCTTCCAAGGTGGCCGGAATTCGCACCGTCATCCTGCCCTCGGCGAGCAGCCCGCTCTGCGCGATCCGGGTCTTCTTCCAGACCGGCGCCGTCGACGACCCCCAGGGCAAGGAAGGTCTGGCCGCGCTGACCGCCGAGATGATCGGACGCGGCGGCAGCAAGACCCGCAGCTATGCCGAGCTGCTCGACGCGCTCTACCCGCTGGCGGGCGAGCTGCGCGTCTACGGCGACAAGGAATCGGTGGTCTTCGAGGGGACGGTGCACCGGGACAACCTGGTGAAGTTCGCCGACCTGGTGGCCGACCAGGTGCTGACGCCGCGTTTCGCCGAGGACGACTTCCACCGCAACAAGGAAGACGCCGTCGACTTCGTCACCAAGACCTTGCGCGGGAACGCCGACGAAGAGCTGGGGAAGCAGGCGATGGCGACCGTGCTCTACAAAGGCCATCCCTACGGCACGCCCACGCAGGGAACGGTCGCCGGGCTTGGCGCGATCACCCTCGACGATGTCCGGAAGTTCTACGCCACCCATTATTCCCGCGATCGCCTGGTGGTGGGCGTGGCCGGCGGGATTCCGGACGGCTTCGCCGAAGCTTTCACCAAGCGTTTCGCCGCGCTCCCGGCCAAGGCGCCGCCGCTCCCCAAGCTGCCGCCCGCGCCGGTCTACAAGGAGAACCAGCTGCTGGTCGTCCAGAAGGACGCGCGCGCCAACGCCATCTCGATCGGTCACACCATCGACCTCACCCGCAAGGACGCCGACTTCTACCCGCTCACCGTCGCCCGTTCCTACCTGGGCGAGCACCGGACGTTCAACGGCGTGCTCATGAACCACCTGCGCGGGAACCGCGGCCTCAACTATGGCGACTACGCCTACATCGAGAATTTCATCCAGGACAGCTGGACCACCTTCCCGCTGCCCAACATCCCGCGGCGACAGCAACACTTCGAAATCTGGCTGCGCCCGGTGCCGCCCCAGAACAGCCTGTTCGCGCTGCGCGCCGCGCTCTATGAGGCGGACAAGCTGATCCGCGACGGCATCCCGGAGGCCGGCTTCACCGCGACCAAGACCTTCCTCGCCAACTACGCCAACCTCTGGGCGCAGGACGTCTCGCGGCGCCTCGGCTACGCCATCGACGCCGCCGTGACCGGCAAGGACGTGGTCAAGGAGCTGCAGGCGCGGCTGCCCAAGATGAAGAAGGCCGACGTCGACCGCGCCGTCCGCAAACACCTGGCGCTGAACGGCCTCAGCATCGTGATCGTGGCCGACAAGGCCCAGGCGCTGGCCGACAAGCTGGCCAGCGACGCCCCCACGCCCATCACCTACGACACCGCCGGCACGCCGCCCGACATCCTGGCCGAGGACAAGATCATCGAGAAATTTCCGATCCCGCTCAGCAAGGACGCGGTGCACGTCGTCCCGGTCGAGCAGATGTTCGAACGCGCGCCCTAGAGCGGGACGTCCGATGTCGAGGGTCCGCGATCTTCCGGAGGCGCCGCCGCTCGGCCAGCCGCTGGCCGACGCGCTGGGCGCCGCGCTGGCCGACAAGCGCGCGGCGCCCGGTGGTTATCGGCCGCGCACGCACCACCTCGAGGGCGACGCGCCCAAATTCACCAACCGGCTGATCTTCCAGTCGAGCCCGTACCTGCTCCAGCACGCGCACAACCCGGTCGATTGGCGACCCTGGGGCGACGAGGCGTTCGAGGAAGCGCGTCGCCTCGAACGGCCGGTGTTTCTCTCGATCGGCTACGCCACCTGCCACTGGTGTCACGTCATGGAGGCCGAGTCGTTCGAGGACGAAGAGATCGCCGCCTTCATGAACGGCCACTACCTCTGCATCAAGGTCGATCGCGAGGAGCGGCCCGACCTCGACGCGGTCTACATGAGCGCGGTGCAGGCGCTCACCGGCTCAGGCGGCTGGCCGATGAGCGTCTGGCTGACGCCGACCCGCGAGCCTTTCTTTGGCGGGACCTATTTTCCGCCCCGCGAAGGGGCCCGCGGCGCCCGGCACGGCTTCCTGGAGCTGCTCGCCAACATTCATCAGACCTACCTCGGCGACCGGGCGCGCGTCGGGCAGGCGGCGGAGTCGCTGGTGCGGGCCGTGCGCGCGCAGATGGAACCGACAGCGGCGGGCAGCGCCGCGACGGGCGACGCCAACGCGGTCGGGCCGATCGTCGACCCGGTTCTGGACCCGATCCTGCTGGACCAGACCACCGCGGTCTTCCAGCGGATCTTCGACGAGGTCTACGGCGGCGTGCGCCGCGCGCCCAAGTTTCCGTCCAATCTGCCGGTGCGTCTGTTGTTGCGCGGGCACCACCGCACCGGGGATGCCGAAACGTTGCGGATGGCGACGGTGACGCTGGAGAAGATGGCGGCCGGCGGCCTCTACGATCAGATCGGCGGCGGGTTTCACCGCTACTCGACCGACGCGCACTGGCTGGTGCCCCACTTCGAGAAAATGCTCTACGACAACGCGCTCTTGGCGGTGGCCTATGCCGAAGCCTTTCAGGTGACCGGCCGGGCTGACTTCGCGCGCGTGACGCGCGAGACGCTCGACTACCTCTTGCGTGAGATGACCGCGCCCGCGGGCGGGTTCTATTCGGCGACCGACGCCGACTCCGTCGGACCCGACGGCGAATCCAGCGAGGGCGCGTTCTTCGTCTGGTCCAAACAGGAGGTCGAAGCGGTCCTGGGCGCCAGCCCCGACGCCGGGGGCGAGACAACCCGGTTCCTCGACCACTACGGCGTCACGTCCTCCGGCAACTTCGAGGGCGCGAACATTCTCCATGTCGCCCACCCCGACGAAACGGCGTGGGCCGCCCTCGCCGCCGCGCGCGCGGCCCTCTACGCGATGCGGGCGCGCCGCGCGCCGCCGCTGCGCGATGAAAAGATCCTGGCGGCCTGGAACGGCCTGGCGATCTCAGCCTTTGCCGTCGGCGGCCGCGTGCTCGGCGAGGCGCGCTACATCGACGCCGCCGCGCGCGCGGCCGGCTTCGCGCTCGCCGAGATGCGCCCGAGCGGCCGCCTCGGCCGGAGCTGGAAGGATGGCCGCGCGGGCGCCCCCGGATTTCTCGACGACCACGCGTTCCTGACCGCGGGGCTCCTCGATCTCTACGAGGCAAGCTTCGACCGGCGCTGGCTGGAAGCGGCGCTGGACCTGGCCGGCGAGACCGAGCGCCGCTTCGCCGATCCCACCGGCGGATGGTTCATGACCGCCGACGATCACGAGCGGCTCATCGCCCGTGAAAAACCGGTTCAGGACGGCGCCGAGCCCTCCGGGACCTCCGTCGCGCTCTTGAACGCGTTGCGCATGCAGACCTTCACCGGCGACGATCGCTGGCGGGCTGTCGCCCAGCGCGCGTTCGCCAGCCTGGCGGGTGTGCTCCGAGAAAATCCGCTCGCGCTCACCGAGGCCTTGCTGGCGCTGGACTACGCCACCGACGAGGCGCGAGAGATCGCGGTGGTCTGGCCGAGCGGCGCGACGTCGTCCGCCGCCGAGCCGCTGCTCGAGGTCCTCCGCGGGACATTCATTCCCAACCGCGCGATCGCCGCCGCGTCCGAGACCGACGTGGCGCCTTTGGGTCGTCTGGTGCCGTTCATCGCCGATAAGATCGCGATCGATGGCCGCCCCACCGCCTACGTCTGCGTCCACGGCCGCTGCGATCTCCCCGTTCATGACCCGCAGAGCCTCCGCGACCTGCTGACGCAGCCTCGGGTCCCGATCTAGAACGCATCTCATAACCGCCTCAAGAGGATGACGGCGCAGGAGAGCTGGACGAAGCCC
>CALAOV010000174.1 GCA_937889515.1 uncultured Myxococcales bacterium
CGACCGCCGCCGCGATCGCGTTGCGTTCGGCGCAGACGGTAAGGCCGTAGGAGGCGTTCTCGACGTTGCAGCCGACGTGCAGGCGCCCGCGCTCATCGAGGACCGCGGCGCCCACGCTGAACTTGGAGTACGGCGCGTGGGCGTGCTTGCGGACCGCGCGCGCCGCAGCGATCAGCGCCGTGCGCCGTGCGGGGGCGATCACCCGGGGTCCAGTCCGGCCACGATCGCGGCGATCAGGCGTCCCAGCGCATCGGCGCCCGCCGCGGCGGCGCGCGTGACGTCCTCGTGGCGCAGGGGACCCGGATTGACGCCCGCGGCCGGGTTGGCCACCAGCGACAGTCCGAGCACGCGGAGCCCGGCGTGCCGAGCGGTGATGACTTCGTGAACGGTCGACATGCCGACCAGGCCAGCGCCGAGCGTGCGGAGCAGCCGCACCTCCGCGGGTGTTTCGTAGGCCGGGCCGGCCATGCCGGCGTAAATCGCCTCGCGCAACGGCCGGCCGATCGCCTGGGGTGCCACCGCCATGGCCAGCGCGCGCAGCGTCGGATCGTACGCGTCGGTCATGTCGACGAACCGCGGTCCCAGCCGCTCGTCGTTGGGTCCGGTCAGTGGGGACGCCGAGGTCAGATTGATGTGGTCCGAGATGGCGACGATCTCACCCGTCTGCAGGGCCGGATCGACGGCGCCCGACGCGTTGGTGACGATGAGCGTCCGCACCCCCAACGCCGCGACGACCCGCACGCCGAAGCCGACCTCGCTGGGCGGATACCCTTCGTAGCCGTGGACGCGGCCGCACAGCAGGACCGCGGTCTTGCCGCCGAGCTGGCCGGCCACCAGGCGGCCCGGGTGGCCGGCCACCGTCGTCTCGGGAAACCCCGGCAGCGACGCGTAGGGGACGCGGTGGGCGCCGGACAGCCCGTCGGCGACACCGCCCAGCCCCGACCCCAGCACCACGGCGACCTGCGGGGCGTCCAGATTCAGCTGTTCGGCGGCGGCACGCGCGGCGGCCTGCACGCGATCGAAGAGGGGCGCCCCGAGCTTCACGACGGGTGACCTTCCGTGGCGACAGCGACAAACGGCCCCAGCGCCCGTTCGAACGCCCCCGGCGCTTCGACATGCGCCAAGTGGCCGGCCTCGGGGATCTCGGTGAAGGTGGCGCCCGGGATCGCGTCCGCCATACGTCGCATCTCCGCCGCGGGCGTCACTTGATCGGCGGCGCCGCACAGGACCAGCGTCGGGCAGGAAATCGCAGCCAGCTCACCCGAGCGGTCGGGGCGATCGCGCAGCGCCTGGATTGCCGCGCGCAGGCTGGCCGCGCGGGTCTCGGCCCGGGCACGGAGGTGAGCCACCAGCGCGGGGGGCGCCGCCGGCGAAAGCAACCGGCCCAAGCTGCCCGCCAGATAGGTCTCGGCGCCGTTGCCGTCGATCTGCGCCAGCGCGGCCTCGCGCGCGCCGCGGACCTCCGGGCTGTCGGCCGCCGCGCGCGTGTCGGCCAGCGCCAGCGCCGTCAGCCGGCTGCGATGGCGGGCCGCGAAGGCCAGGGCGGTGTAGCCACCCATCGACATTCCGACGACAACGGCGCGCGCGATCCCGAGCCCGTCGAGCAGCCCGGCCAGATCGTCGGCGAAGTCGGCGAGGGCGAAGCGTCCCGTTGCGGGCAGCGGCGATTCGCCGAAGCCGCAGGCGTCGACCGCGACGACCCGGTGGCGCGTCGCCAGCGCCTCGGCCAGGCCGGCCCACAGACCGCGTGAGAAGGGAAATGGGTGCAAGAGCACCACCGGCGCCCCCGCGCCCCGATCCTCGTACCCCAGTGGCCGCGCACCTGGACTCAGCATCGCGGGGACAAAGCTACTCCACTCATCCGAGGGTCTCCAGCACGAGCGGCCGGGCTCGACCCGCGGCCGACCCGATACGGAAGGCCCCTTGGACCAGCGGTTTCGCGGCGCGCGCCCGAGCGCCGTCGTCGTAGTGGAGCGTGCAGAGCGGGTCGCCGCGCCCGACCCGTGTGCCCGCCTTGGCGGCGAGCAGGATGGCGGCGCCCGGCGCGATCCGATCCTCCTTGCGCAGGCGGCCCACGCCGAGCAACGTCGCGGCCCGGCCGAGCGCGCCCGCGTCGACGTGCGTGACCACGCCGTCGCGCGGGGCGGCAAGCACCTGGACGTGTCGGGCCCGGGGCAGGCGGTCGGGATCGTCGATGGCGCGCACGTCGCCACCTTGCAGCCGGACGCCGAGGCGCAGACGTTCCAGACCGGCGCCGCTGGCGATGACTGCCTCGATCCGTCGCGTGCCGGCGCGCAGATCGGGGGCCCGACCGCCCAGCACCAGCATCTCGGCGCCGAGACGAACGGTGAGCGCGCGGACGTCTGCCGGCCCGCCACCGCGCAGGACCTCGATCGCCTCCCGCACCTCGACCGCGTTTCCGATCGCGGCGCCGAGCGGTTGATCCATGTCGGAGAGGACCGCGCGCACCCGCAGGCCGAGGCGCTTCCCCAGATCGATGAGCGCGGTGGCCAGCGCCCGGGCCTGGGCGCGCGACGGTAAGAACGCGCCGCTGCCGACCTTGACGTCCATCACGAGCGCCGCGGTCCCTTCGGCGATCTTCTTCGAAAGGATCGAGGACGCGATGAGCGGGATCGATTCGACGGTGGCGGTCGCGTCGCGTAGCGCGTAAAGGACGCGATCGGCGGGCGCCAGTCGGGCACTCTGGCCGGCCAGCACGAAGCCCGCGCGGGTGAGCACGCGGCGAAATTCGGCCGGCGAGAGCGCGGTGCGAAAGCCGGGGATGGTCTCCAGCTTGTCGAGCGTGCCGCCGGTATGGCCGAGCGCCCGCCCCGCCATCATCGGGACGTAGAGGCCGGCCGCCGCGCAAAGGGGTGCCAGGCAGAGGGAGATCTTGTCGCCCACGCCGCCGGTCGAGTGTTTGTCGACGGTGGGGCCCGGTAGCGTCGACCACTCCAGGCGCTCGCCGGAGTCGACCATGGCCCGCGTCCACGTGACGAGCTCGCGGTTGGTGAGGCCCCGCCAGACGATCGCCATGAGGAGCGCCGCGAGCTGATAGTCGGGTATCGTGCCGCGCGCCGCGCCCTCGATGACCGCGCGGATCTCGCCGTCGGTGAGCGCGCCCCCGTCGCGCTTCCGCGCGATGGTCGGCGGCAGGGCCAAGGACGAGCGGGAGGCCTTCACGGAAGGATCAGGTCGAGGAAGCTCGTCCCGCTGGCGAGAGGCGCGGCGTCGAGCGCGGCGGCGATGGTTTGGCCGAGATCGCAGAACGACGTCCGGGCGCCGAGTGGGGCGGGGCGGATTCCGGGCCCGAAGGCCAGCAGCGGAACGCGCTCGCGGGTGTGGTCGGTGCCGGGTGTGGTCGGATCGTTGCCATGATCGGCGGTGATGAAGGCGACGTCCCCCGGCGCCAGCGCCGCCTCGAACGCCGGCAGCCAGGCGTCGAGCGCCGACAGCGCCCGCGCGAACCCGGGCGCGTCGTTGCGGTGACCGTAGAGCATGTCGAAGTCGACCAGATTGACGAACAGCAGGCCGCCCGGCAAGGCGCCCAGCGCGTCCAGCGTCAGCCGCATCCCGTCGGCGTTCCCCTCGCTGTGGATCGACTGCGACAGGCCCCGCCCCGCGAAGATGTCGGAGATCTTCCCCACCCCGACGACCGGGAGGCCCGCGGCCCGCAACCCGTCGAGCAGCGTGGGCCCGGGCGGCACCAGCGCATAGTCGCGCCGGTTGTAGGTCCGCCGAAAGGCGCCGGGCGTGCCGACGAACGGCCGCGCGATGACCCGGCCAATCTGGTGTCGGTCGGCGATCACGCGGGCCGCTTCGCAGATCCGGTACAGCTCCTCGATCGGAACCACCTCTTCGTGCGCCGCGATCTGCAGGACCGAATCGGCCGAGGTGTAGAGAATCAGCTCGCCCGTCGCCAGGTGCTGGGGGCCCAGCTCGTCGAGGATGGTCGTCCCCGAGGCCGGCCTATTGCCGATGAGGCCGCGCCCGGCCGCGATCCGGAGCGGCTCGGTGATCTCCGGCGGGAACCCGTTTGGGTAGGTGGCCATGGCCTGTGATGTGACGAGCCCGGCCATTTCCCAGTGTCCCGTGATGGTGTCCTTCCCCACCGACGCCTCCTCCATCGTCCCCCAAGCGCCGCGCGGGGCGGCCGCCGGCGGTACCCCCGCGATCGCGGTCAGACGTCCGAGGCCGAGGGCTCCGAGGTTCGGCAGCGTCAGCCCGCCGACCGCCCGCGCCAGGTTGCCCAGCGTGTCGGCCCCCGCATCGCCATAAGCGGCGGCATCGGTCGCCCCGCCGCACCCCACGCCGTCGGCGACCAGGATGACGGCGCGCCGGAGACGAGCCATCGGCTTACCCGTTCCCGGTGGTGGTGGGTGGCCTGTTGCAGCCGGCGAACGCAACCAAGACGACCGCCAGTCGAAAAGGCCTCATGTGGACAGTCTGCGGCGGCCGGCCACCCATTACCATGGTAATCTAATGGGCATGGCGCTGGCGCGTTCTCGTCTCACGGCCCAGGGACAGATCTCGGTCCCGGCCGAGATCCGACGCAGGTTGGGCATCGGCCCCGGCTCGGTCCTGGAGTGGGACCAAGAGGGCGAGAAGATCGTTGTGCGGAGGGTGGGACGTTTTTCCTCGGAGGATATTCATCGGGCGCTCTTCCCGAATGGACCGCCACCACGTCGGACGATCGCAGAGATGAAGGAAGGAATACGCGAATACATGCGGCGCCGACATGCGCGCCGCTGATACCAACGTCGTCGTTCGTGTCCTCACGCGCGACGAGCCGACGCAGCTACGCCAGGCCGAGGCGTTCATCGCCGGGGGAGCCTGGGTCTCGCACCTGGTGCTGGCAGAAGCGCTTTGGGTTCTGAGTACGGCCTACCGTCTCGATCCATCCGACGCGGCAGACACCATCGAGATGATGCTGAACCACCGGGACTTCGTCTTGGAGGACCCGCCTGCCGTGGCCGCAGCTTTGATCCGATTTCGCGCCCACCCCGGCCTGGGCTTTTCCGACTGTCTCATTCTGGAGATCGCCCGCAAGGCCGGTCACGTCCCGCTCGGCACCTTCGACCGCACACTCGGAAAACTAGACGGCGCGCAGCGGCTCTGACCGGCGACGGCGTTTCGTCGCGGACGGACGCTGTTATTCGCCCCAGCCGGGTTCGGCGTCGTCGGCGTAGTTTTCGAAGCGGGTGTACTCCTTGATGAAGGTCATCTTGACCGAGCCGGTGCCGCCGTTGCGGTGCTTGCCGATGATGATTTCGGCGACGGCGGTCGGCTGGCCGCCGTCCGGCGTGTCGCCCGAGACCATGTCCTCGCGGTGGATGAAGAGCACCAGATCGGCGTCCTGCTCGATGCTGCCCGACTCGCGCAGGTCCGACAGGCGCGGCTTCCCCTCCCGTTTCTCGACTTCGCGGTTGAGCTGCGAGATGGCGATGATCGGGATCTTGAGGTCCTTGGCCAGCGCCTTCAGACCCCGCGAGATGTCGGCGATCTCCTGCTGGCGGTTATCGTCGCGGCGGCTGGCCGCGCCGCGCGCCAGCTGGAGGTAGTCGACCACGATCAGGCCGAGCGGCGGCTGGGCCGGGCGGCCGTCGGCGCTGGGGGGCGCGGGCGGGAAGTAGCGCGGGTCGCTGCGGAAGCGGCGGGCCTTGGCGCGGATCTCCATGATCGAGATAGCGGACGAATCGTCGATCAGGATCGGGGCCGCGGCCAGCCGGCCCGAGGCGGGGTGGATCTTGTTTTTCCAATCGGCGTACTCGAGGAAGCCGCGCCGGATCTTGGACGAATCGATGCGGGCCTCGCCGGCCAGCATGCGCTCCATGAGCTCGTACTTCGACATCTCGAGCGAGAAGAGCAGCACCGGGATGTTGTGGTGCAGCGCCGCGTGCATCGAGACGTTGACCGCCCAGGAGGTCTTGCCGCCGCCGGGGCGGGCGGCCACGATGATCAGGTTCTCGCGCTGCAGGCCGGCGGTGTACTCGTCGAGCTTGGTGAATCCCGTGGGGACGCCGGTCACGGCTTTTCTTTCGGCGGTGCGCACCTCCAGGTTGTGCAGCACCTCCTCCATCAGCTCGCCGGTGGCGGCGTAGGTCTCGCGCCGGTTCTGCTGCGCGACCTTGAAGACCTTGGTCTCCGCCTCGTCGAGGAAGGTCTCGAACTCACCGAAGTCACCGTAGGCGGTCGACTGCACCTCGGCGCAGGCCGCGATGAGGCGGCGCAGGGTCGACTTTTCGAGAACGTGCTGCATTA